>CANGMZ010000024.1 GCA_947454715.1 Chitinophagaceae bacterium | reverse complement strand
TTTTTCAAACCTGAAAAAATAAGCGGGTGATGCGCTACTATCATATTGCAATTACATGCAATTGCCTCGTCAATTACTTCTTCTGTAACATCGAGTGTTAGCAGAATTCCGGTAACATCAGCTGCCATACTGCCCACCTGTATGCCGCAATTGTCATAACTCTCCTGATACACAAGGGGCGCTATTTGTTCAATTGCTGCTGCTATGTCTTTTACTGTCACGGTATTTTTATTTACTTGTTGTAAAGTTACTGTACAATCTTTTATTTGCGGTGTTCACATATAAAACTAAGAAGTGCCTTTTAATTGTAGCTCTGGATATTTATAATTTGTTTTGAGTGGATATATAGGAGATTTTTGGTGAATGTGAAGTGTATAAGGGATAAATTGATAAGCATAGAAATATTTTATGTAAAAAATACCATTTAACGTTTTAAAACCGATAAACTTTCCCCTAAATTTGTTGCATGAATTTTTTGGAAATAACACAAGACGATTTGTTTGATTTGGGTTTTGAACCTTTGGTAACTGAAAATACTAAGTCTATGGATTTTGAGCATAAGGAACTTGGTATTAAGTTATGGAAGGGCATGTATAACCCTGATCCTCAGTCAAGATTCTGGAAAATGGGATATGGTAAGGATAAGGTTCAATTTGAAAGTCTGCAGCAATTAGAAGAGTATATTGCTTCGGTTAGAGCAAGTCTGTAATTATTCTCCCTTCCCATGATAAACCATTAGCGTGTACTAGCTATTAAGCAATGTGTATGTTGATAGGTGATGATATTGTACGTTCGTAACATTACAATATTCAGTATTGTTTTCTCAGATAAATCAAAATCACTATTTAATAAACTCAATACTCTTTCTTCTTGTATATTATTTACGCCCCATGTTCGGTAGAACACGGGGCGTTGTTATGTGTGATGTACAATTTTTTATAACAATTTAGTGAAGTTAACAACTTAATAACTTTATTTATTTATTTATTTTCATATTTCACTAAAATCACTTATCATATGTGTACTAACAACCAGAATAGTTGTAATGACTATTCACTATTAACCGCTCTTACAAATGTAGGCTCTGTTCAGAACCCTAATCCTAGTCTGGCAGGCGCCGGAGATGTGACAAAGATATTTGCTGCCGGAGAAAACGGCGCAGTGGTTAAATCGGTAATTATAAAGGCTATAGAGCCTGTTACTACTGGCATGGTCAGGTTATTTATTCAGAACCTGGATGGAGATAATTTTCTATTTAAAGAAATACCTGTTCCCGTCACCCCAACACAGACCAACACCCCTATTCCTGCCCCCGTGCTACCTATGTTCGAACTTTCTTTAAACGCAGAAATGCAATTAAAGACTGGCTATTCTATTGCTGCATCAACGCAGGTAGCCAACAAATTTAATGTTATTGTTGAAGGTTGGCAATGGACATACCCGGCAACGCTCCCCGATACCTGCTGCAATTATAAACAAACTGCGGCTGTTACTGGCTGTTATGTTATTGCCGATGCCAATCCAAACCTTGATGGAACAGGTGCTATAAAGCCTGTTTTGGTAGCCCCAGATAGTGAAAATGGCACGCTTGTAAAATGCATTACCATCAAGGCGGCGCAAAGCACCAGCATTAATGGCATGATTCGGCTGTTCATCAGTACAGATGGCAGAGGTACTTATAACTTGATGCGGGAAATACCTGTTCCTCAAACTATACAGTCTGCCTACGAGCCGTCGTGGAAACATATAATAGAGATGAACTACAATCTTGCTCCTAACGCTATTATTGGTGCATCAACACAAAATGGCGAAATGTTCATTGTTACGATCGAAGGTGAATCATGGTCTTATCCTATAGCTTAAATTTACTTATTAAATCTATGTTATGAAAGTTGAAAAATTAAATTCAAAATATGATGGTGGCATAGGAAATTCCGTAGACAGGATTTCAAATAATTATTACTCATTAGAATCAAAACCAACCTTTTCAAATGAGGAATTATCTATGTTAGGTACATTACATAATCTCTATGCTAAAGACGCGGTAGCCATAATTAAGCGTAATAATATGGTAGTTAGTAGGGAATCACTTGTAGCAGTGTTTCTTGATTTATATACTCCCCCGCTTATTAGCACCTTCTCTTCCTCCGCTTGGACTAATATTTTACATATGTCAATATCAGCTGCTCTCGAATCAATATCTAACCCAGCGGAAAAAGTTAATAGGAATTATTTAGCGGCACCGCTTATAAG
Source organism: Chitinophagaceae bacterium (assembly GCA_947454715.1). Taxonomy (GTDB): domain Bacteria; phylum Bacteroidota; class Bacteroidia; order Chitinophagales; family Chitinophagaceae; genus Flavipsychrobacter. The sequence continues at coordinate 32,063 of CANGMZ010000024.1, read as the reverse complement.
TGAAAATTCGCCGATAATAGCGTTCCGTGACTTGATTTTTAGATGTATTGACCAAGGGTTGGGGCTGTCCGACTTTTATAGAGCAATGGATAATATTGGTATTCAAGCTGAACGAGAACTGTTTGGTCAAAATTTGGAAATAGTTTTAGGAACTGTCAATATTGCTAAATCATCTGCATATTTATGGTTTTCTAAAAGTGATGGTGGTATGGGTTTGTTAGATAGCATCAAATCGGGCGGTAATTTTCCGACTATGCCCTATACTCATGGAAGTTTAACAGCAGGGAAATGGAATACTGGAAACGCAGTTAGAGGCGATGTAGGTTCATCATTTGCTTACTTCGCTGGTTTAGGTTTTCTTGGCCTTATCAGTGCGGCAGTACCAGGGACAAATGTAGCTATTTTAGGTGGGTGGGCCGTTGCTGTTGCTGTTGGTTCGGCTGCTTCAGGATTCGGAATATTTTAATATGAAATCTACAGAACAAATTACAGCGATAATTGTACGAATACTTTGTGTGTTGGGGCTGATAATTGTTATTTATTTACGACCCCATAATGAGTTTCTCAATTATAAAACAATATTTATTATTCTTTTGTTCTCGGGAGCAACATTTTATTATTTCAAACTTGTTAACAAGAAAAAGAAAAAATGATGTACTAATTGCCAGAAGATTATCTCGGTCGCATCAGATTTATTGATACTATCCAAATAATTTTTAGAGACAACATATTCACCCCATGTCCGGAAAAGCATGGAGTGAATATGTTGTAATTTACATTTTTGTCTGTACCTCTATGATTCTGTTGGACGTTCTTTTTCTATTCTGCCACGTTTCATAGGGTTGGCTGTGTTTGCAGCATATTCTGCACGTTGGTTGATTAAGTCCAGACATTGAAATACGGCTTCGCGGAATGATTCAGGTTCTGCAAGATTTTTACCGGCAATGTCGAATGCAGTTCCATGGTCAGGAGAAGTACGTATTACCGGCAGGCCTGCTGTGTAATTTACACCACCACCTTCTGCAAGGGTTTTGAAACCAACCAGGCCTTGGTCGTGATACATAGCCAAAACAGCATCAAACTCCTTATAACTGCCACGAGCAAAGAATGCATCTGCACTGTATGGCCCGAACGTAAGGTTTCCGGCATTGCGTAGCTGATCTATCACAGGCTTTATAATTGTTTGCTCCTCTGTGCCAATTTGTCCATCATCGCCAGCATGTGGGTTAAGACCGAGTACCGCTATTTTTGGCTTATCTATTCCAAAATCCTTTATCAGGGTTTCTTTAAGAATAGCCAGTTTAGACAACAATAATTCCTTAGTTATGGTAGAAGCTATTTTTGCTACGGGAATGTGTTCGGTAACCAATGCTACACGTAGGTTCTCATTGTAAAGGAGCATTAAAACATCCTTAGCCCCAAACTTATCTTTAAGGAATGGGGTATGGCCTGTAAATGGGAAATCAGGTGTGTTGGTATTGCTCTTATGGATAGGTGCAGTAACAAGAGCATCAAGTTCTCCATCTTTCAGACATTGAGTGGCTACCATAAGGGAGCGTAGGGCATACTTGCCACCTGCTTCAGTAAGCACGCCCGGTTGCAATGGCACTTCATCTTCCCAGCAATTAAATACATTGATTTGTTTAGGATTGAGCTTAGTCATATCCTTAGTGCTGGTAAAGTTGAATGTATATTCAGGAGAGATGCGTCTGTAGAAATTTATTACTTTGTTAGAAGCAAAAATAACGGGGGTGCACAACTCCATTATGCGGTTGTCTGAAAATGTTTTGATGATGACTTCAAGGCCAATGCCATTAAGATCACCGGTAGTAATACCTATAACTGGTTTGTCTGTATTTACGTGCATAGAATTGTATAATTCAGTTTTTCAACATTTTCCGCAATTGCGAAATGAGTGATGGTCATTATGATTTGCCCATGTGTGCAACAAAATCGAGCAGCATACGCATACCATAAGCAGTACCGCCTACAGGGTAGTACCCTTTTTTAGCAACATTGAATGATACTCCGGCAATATCGAAGTGCATCCAAGGATAATCTGTAAAATGCTCAAGGAATTTACCTGCGGTAATAGCCCCGCCGGTAGCCCCGCCAATATTTTTAATATCTGCAATGTCAGATTTTATCTGATCACCATATTCATCCCACAGCGGGTATTCAACAAGGCGCTCATACTGGCGGAAACCACTTTCACGGAATGCCTGTTTTGTTTGTTCTGATGCTGTTCCCATGCAAACAATACCATGCTCACCTACAGCTGCAGATGCAGCTCCGGTAAGGGTAGCAAAGTCAATTACAAGTTCAGGCTTGTAGCGTTTTGCAAAGTGTAATGCATCACCCAACAGCATACGTCCTTCTGCATCAGTATTCAATACTTCTACTGTTGCTCCGCTCATCATTTTAATTACATCGCCGGGTACATAAGCATTTTCGCCCGGGCGGTTATCTGTAGCCGGTACCAATGCGATTACATGAATTGGCAATTGCATTTGTGCAATTGCATACATTGCGCCCGTTACAAGTGCTGCTCCGCTCATGTCGCTCTTCATGCGGTCCATAGAGTTTGCCGTTGGTTTCAGAGAAACACCACCGGTATCATATACTACACCTTTACCAACTAATACAAGTGGTTTTTTGTTGATGGCTTTTTTAGGAACATACTCCATTATAGTGAATGTAGGTGGGTCTATACTACCACGGTTCACGCTCAGTAAGCCACCCATACCTTCTTTTTCAATACGTGCTTTGTTGAAAACGGTAACTTTAAAACCGCCTTCTTTACCTATAGCCGTAATTTCTTTGCCTAGTTGTTCTGCTGTAAGATAGCTGAGTGGCTCATTTACAAGAGTACGCGCTTTGTAAATAGCGTTTATGATAATACTCAGTTGCGTTACTTCCTTAACCGTTGCAGATTCCTTCGTAAAGAAAATACGAACCAAAGTATTTGTGATTTTCTTTGCTTCTGTGCGGTACTTGAGGAACTGATAGTTAGCTAATGCAATACCTTCTGCCATTAGAACAGCTGCATCAGCACGATGTGATAAGTTGGTAATAGTTAACTCATCGATTTTATGCTTGTTGCATAATGCCTGTGCTTCAACACCTGCTTTACGGCAAGCTTCACGAGTCTGATCATCGGTTTTTTTATCCTTAACCAAACTGATGAAAATAAAGCAATTGTAGCGATTGATTGTAATGAACGATTGTTCATTGCTGAATGAAGCACTTACGTATTGTATCTCTTCCGGAGTTAATGTAGCCTGTGTAAGTTTTTCAGTATCACTAACTATATATAACCTGTGTTTTACAGACGGTTTTTGCGATATTTTGAATTCCATGGGGTAAAGTTAACTTTTATAAGGAAAATATGGTTATTGAAATAGCCTGTGGGGATAAATGGAGGATAATAGGTGGAAATATGGTGTTTTACATTTTGAGCCTATCTGATTTTCTGTTTTCCTTCATATTTAACAGGCATTATCAGGAATACACCATGCCTACCTGCTCTGATTATACCATCAAGTTTGAGTGTAATTTCTTTTTTTGTAAGTAAATCGTAAGCGTTTGGTATTACCCGTAGTATGTCAACATTGAGAACAACCGGTAAAGTGAATGTGTCTCTCGCCGGTATTAGTTTCTTGTCTTTGAGGTATGCCTGCCCTACATGAGAATTGTTTATAAAAACTGCTACATCTGAGCTTTTGAGCATTAATCCATATCTGTTTGGATTGTAAAGCTTCAAATCTATCGTCACTAAGCTGTTTGTTAGTCCTGATTGTTTATACCCGAAATTATCTACACCCTTATAGATTAGGTCTTTGGGGCGACTGCAGGCGCACAGAAACAATATAGAGATAAGTATTATTAGCTTATTTGCGCGCATAGTGGTTGCTTTATTGTAAAATTAAACAGAATCTATAAATGTATTTTCACAACAATAGCCGGACATGTTGCCGGCTATTGAAAGAATATTTTTTCTAAAGTTATGATATCATCATGGAGCGCATAGACAATGAGCCCATAGATATTTTGTCATTGAAATAAGTCACTTTTTCATTCTTTTGTTGTAGTCCTAATATATAGAACAATGGCAATAAGTGATCATAAGTAGGGTGGGCCATTGTGGCAGTAGTTCCCAGTAATTTTTGATAGTTGAGAATTGATGCATGGTCACCTTTATCTATCCAATTAGTAAATTTCGTATCGAACTCAGACGCCCAATCATAAACCATACCTGTATTGTGCCAGTCTATGCGGCCAAGGTTATGTACCAAATTGCCGCTGCCAATTATCAGCACGCCTTTTTCGCGAAGCTTTGATAGTTGTTTTCCTATCTCATAATGATATGATGGTGGTTGGTTGTATACTAAACTCAGTTGGAATACAGGGATATCTGCAGCCGGATACATGGGGAGGAGCACGCTCCATGTACCATGATCTAATCCCCAACTATCATCTGATTGAACATGACTGGCTGTAATCAACTGTTGTGTCATTTGGGCAAATTCCGGAGAGCCGGGAGCCGGGTATTGCGCATCGAACAACGCTTTTGGGAAACCGCCAAAGTCGTGAATTGTCTTTGGATGGCTCATGCCGGTGACCATAGTGTTATTTGTAAGCCAGTGAGCTGAAACGCACAAGATCGCTTGCGGTCGTTGCAAACTTTTTCCCAATGCCTTCCAGCTCCTGCTGAATTCATTGTCTTCAATTGCATTCATAGGGCTACCATGACCTATAAATAATGCAGGCATACGTGTAGATGGTGCCAGACTATGGCCCAGTGATTCCAGTGCAGATAATGTTGACATACCCGTTATTTGTGCGATAGCTGCTAAGCCACCGGTTTTTAAAAATGTTCTTCTTTTCAAGCTTGAAAGTTATTTGTAATAATTCAAAAATGAAACTTCACACAAAGATACGTGTATATACATGTATTATGCACATGCTATTATAAATACCTGTATAAAATTGTGATATTATTTTGAATTTTGTTCTGGTGTATCTGTTTCATACATTTAACCACCATGGCTACAGACAGTGTTTATTATGCCCATTTATCCAGAGATAAAAAGTTATTGCCCCTTTTGCAGTCAATAACGCCCAGGCCATTGAGAAAAAGAAAGAATATTTGTCTCAGGCTCTGTGCTTCAATAATGAGTCAGCAATTATCTACTAAAGTTGCCGACGTGATATTTAAGCGATTTCTTGAACTGTATGAAGGAGAAGAGCCTACTGCTGAACAAATATTAGATACACCTGCTGAAACTTTAAGAGGTATAGGACTGTCTAATGCTAAAGTCAGCTACGTGCATAATGTGGCCAGGTTTGTGTTGGAGCACAATGCGGATGACCGGAAGTTGAGTAAAATGAATAATGAAGATATTATAGCTTTCCTTATGCGCATAAAAGGGGTTGGTAGATGGACAGTAGAGATGCTATTGATGTTTACGTTAGGTAGAGAGGATGTGTTTGCTGCAGATGATTTAGGTATTCAACAGGCAATGGCTAAAGTGTATGAACTTGATATGACTGATAAGAAAGTATTCAAAGAACAGATGATGCAGATAAGCGCTAAATGGGCTCCATACCGCACTTATGCATGTTTTTATCTTTGGGATTATAAAGATGGAAAGTAGTTTATGCCATTAGTCATCAGCGGCTTATGATGACTAAAGTTGTATTGATAATGACAGAAGAATACATTGAAAGATCACTATAAAATATTAGGGATAAAACCGTCTGCTACGTTAACTGAGGTAAAGAAAGCCTACAGGAAGTTAGCTATGCAATACCATCCGGATAAAAATCCGGATAATGAGTTTGCGCAAATACAGTTTATCGAAGTGCAGGAAGCTTATACTGTTTTGTCTAATCCTATCAGGAGAGAAAAATATGATGATGAACGCTGGATGAACAGTGCTGGTAAGCGATCTCAATATGTGCAGGAAGTAACACCATCATGGTTGCTATCAGTTAGTATAGATATGAATAAAAGTCTTAGTGCAATGGATACACACCGTATTAGTCACCGGGCATTGCAAGCATATATATTACTGATTTTGTCTGATGCTCATATTGGTGTTTTGAGAAATTTTAAAGACACAGAGAAAACTGAGCTAATTATTGCAGAAGTCATCAAGGCAATGAAATGGTTGGATATAAGATATCTGGATGAGATTATAGCTCAGTTACTTAAAACCACCGATGACCTAACTCAGCAAAGACTGATATACCAATATTATAAAGGCAGAGAAAAAGAATATCGTCTGCAAAAGTCTTTGCCCTACCTGATGATGTTGGTAACGGCTGCATTGTGCGTCGCTATGTATTATTACAGTAAAAAATAAAAAAATAAAAGCCGCATTGCTGCGGCTTTTATTTTACTTCGATTGGGAATCAGGGGCTTGAACCGAGCTGCTTATTGCTCCGATTCTTTTCAGAATTTTTCTGTTTTCACGTTTATGGATAAGGTTGTGAACAAGGCTATAGATTACCGGCAATATTAATAATGTCAATAAGGTAGACGTTATCAAACCACCGATTACTACGATTGCTAAAGGCTTTTGAGTTTCAGAACCAATACCTGTACTCACAGCAGCAGGTAATAAACCAATAGCTGCCATAAGTGCTGTCATGACTACAGGGCGAATACGTGTGTGAACACCATGTTCTATGGCCTTATGGAGGGTCATTTTATCTGTCAGGTTCTTTCGGAACACGCTGATAAGGATCACCCCATTTTGAATACAGACACCAAACAGTGCTATAAAGCCAATACCTGCACTTATACTAAAGTTCATGTGTGTAACATGCAGTGCCAGAATCCCTCCTATTAATGCAAATGGTACGTTCATAATAGTCAATAACGCATCTTTCACATTGCCATAAGTAATAAATAGAATAAGGAAGATAGCCAGCAAGCAAATAGGTACTACCTGAGTAAGCGTTTTAGATGCGCGCTCTGCATTTTCAAATTCACCATTGAAAGTAAGGCTGTAGCCATGTGGCAACTTAACATGTTCTTTTACTTTTTTCTGTGCTTCAGCAATGGTGCTTCCAAGGTCACGACCACGTACGGAGAACTTAACCGGAATATAACGCGCATTGTTATCACGATAAACGAATGAAGGTCCGGTAAGTATTTTAATGTCACTGATCTCTTTCAATGGGATACGTGTATTATCTCCGGTAGGCACCATCAGTTGTTCAATCTTATCTTGTGTATTACGGAAGTCTTTGTCGTAACGCACTCTAATATCAAACTTACGGGCACCTTCATACAGCTGAGTGGCAGCTTTACCGCCTATCGCCATTTCAATAACAGTATTGGCATCAGCTATGCTCACACCATACATTGCCATTTTCTGTTGATTTAACTCAATCCGGAATTCAGGTTGTCCAAGATTACGCAGCACGCCAAGGTCTTCAATACCTTGTACCGTGCGTAGTTGTGCCATTACATTATTGGCAAGTGTATCCATCGTTCCCAGATTGGTTCCGAAAATTTTCACTGCCATAGATGCAGGTACACCTGCTACAGCTTCTTCCACATTGTCTCGTATTGGTTGAGAGTAGTTGAATAATATACCGGGTATTTTACTCAACTGCTTATCCATATCATCGATAAGGCTTTCTGTAGTTACTCCCTTTGGCCATTCATCTTTTTGCTTCAGATCTACAGCAATTTCAATATTAAAGAAACCCTTAGGGTCAGTTCCATCTACAGTTCTTCCCATTTGCGCCATGGTATGTTTAACTTCTGGAAACTGAGCCAATATTGTCATCATTTTTCTTGAAATCTGATTAGACTCTTCTAGCGACGCGCTCATTGGTAATTGAGCTTTAACCCACAGTGCACCTTCATCTAATTCAGGTAGAAACTCTGATCCTAAAAATTTAGACGACGCAAAAGATAATACCATGAAGGAAATAGCGAAAATAAGACTGGTCTTAGGGCGGGCATATACCCACTTAAAGGCCATCATAATATACTTTTCAAAGAAATTAACTACAGGGTTATGTTTCTCTCTTACATTTTTACGTAACAGTATGCTTGATAGGGCAGGGACCAGCGTAAGTGTATAAATAAGCGCACCTAGTAATGCAAAACCTAAAGTAAATGCAAGAGGAGAGAACATTTTACCTTCTACTTTCTTGAAGGCGAAGATTGGGATGAGGCAGGTAAGAATGATAAGTTTAGAGAAGAAGATGGCTTTACCCATTTCTGTACCTACGTTTTTGAACAAGCCCAGTTTTGCAAGTTTATTGAACTTCTCCATGCCTACTTCTCGGGCTCTATGATCGAGGGCAACGAATATACCTTCTACCATTACTACGGCACCATCTATGATGATACCAAAATCCACCGCCCCCATCGATAATAAGTTGGCAGTCATGCCACGCATTTTCATAAGCATAAATGCGAAGAGCAATGCAAGCGGAACTATGATACCCACAATGACGGTTGTGCGCCAGTCGGCCATGAAGATGAGTACAATAAGGGTAACAAGTATGATACCTTCAAACAGGTTATGTAACACAGTATGTGTAGCAAATTCCATAAGGTTTGTTCGGTCGTAAAAAGGAACAATCTTTACATCTTTTGGTAAAGTATTTTCATTAAGTTCCTTTACTTTTTCATGAATACCATTCAGTACCTGCTCTGCGTTTTCACCTTTACGCATTACTATGATACCTTCTATAACGTCTTCATCTTTATCGTGTTTTACATCTCCGAGTCTTGGCTTTTCAGTTTCTACAACACTAGCCAGATTTTTCACCAAAATTGGAACACCATTGATCTTAGTAACGATAATATTGTTAATCTCATTTATGTCATTAAGCAAACCAATACCTCTGATAATGAATGATTGGCCATTTTGTTCCAATACATCTCCACCTACATTGATATTACTCTTGTTTACTGCATTATACACATCTAACGGTGTAAGGCCGTAATTCTGAATCTCGTTAGGATTAACTCTTATTTCATAGATTTTTTCACCACCACCAAATGTATTCACATCAGCTACACCCGGCACAGATTTGAACTGACGGTCAAGTACCCACTCCTGTATCTCATTCAGGTCGCGGATGTTTTTTGTTTTACTTTCCAGTCGGTAGCGATATATTTCACCAGTAGGACCATAAGGAGGCTCTACTTCGGGAGTAATTCCATCAGGTAGATCTGCATTGCCGATTCTTGTAAATACTTGCTGACGTGCAAATGCATCATCTACATTATCATCAAAAATCAAGCGCACATAAGATAGCCCAAAACATGAGGTCGATCTTAGGTTTATTTTGCTCTGAACAGAGTTTAATGCTGTTTCCAGTGGAATGGTTACAAATTTTTCTACCTCTTCAGCACTACGGCCAGGCCATTGCGTGATGATGATGATTTGAGTATTGGTCACATCGGGGAATGTTTCAATAGGCGTTTCCCTGTAACACATATAGCCAATTACGGCTAATATACCGGTCATAAAAAATACGAAGTATCTATGACGCAGTGAAAAATATATGATTTGCTTTATTAGCTTATTCATGAATATTGAATTTTATCAATTACCAAATGTGCTCCTACGTTTATTGTCCTGTAAGTTGATTGAATATCAGGATCTGATTTTTTGAGATCACTTTGTCTCCCAATGACACACCGCTGGTAATAAATGCCTTGTCATTCACTGTTTTCAACACATTGACCTGAGCAACTTTTAAATCGCTGTCACTTGTATAGATTACAACATAGTTTTTGCCTTCTTGTGGAATCAACGCAGCTTTAGGTACACACATTGTTTGGTCGCCCTGTACATTGTTAACTATTACTTTAGTGAACATATCAGGCTTCAACATCATTTCAGAGTTGTCAATGTTAATACGCACTTTCATTGCTTTGCTTTGTGGGTCTAATACCTGACTTACCTTGTCAATTTTTCCGGTAAATACTTTATCAGGGTAAGAAATTGGTAATACTTTCACTGGATATCCTTCTTTTACTTTTGAAATATCTGCTTCATATACATTTGCATATACCCAAACATTTTTTAGGTCAGAAATGGTAAATAGATTATCTCCCATATCAGGGCGTATAAATGCACCTGCGGTAATTTTTTTCTCTACTATGTAGCCGTCAATCGGTGCAGTTACAAGGTATTGACCACCGGAGTTTGTTTTTCCGCCACCATTTATTGTAATCAGGGACTGTATTTTGTTTCGTGCAGATAATGATTTCTCATAATTCTGCTTTGCCTCATTATACTCTTTCTCGCTGCTGATACCGTTTTTATATAAAGATGCGGCATTGTCGAGTTGACGCTGGCTGATAGCAAGGTCTGCATTTGCGCTGCTCAGGTCGTTATAGTTACCTGCTACATCGGCACTCTTTATTACAGCCAATACCTGACCCTTTGATATTTTATCGCCAAGCGAAACTTTAGCCTCCATTACTTGTCCGCTGCTTCTTGGGTATACCTTAACGACATTATTGTCATTAAAACTTACCACACCACTTAATGATAGTTCTGCAGTGATATTACAATTGGTAACAGTGTCCATTTGTATCATGTGCTTCATAGTATCACTGAGTACAAATGTTTTTGGCTTTTCTTCCTGTTTTACTTTTTGTTCACAGGCGCTCAATAGTGTAATGCAGGTTATTGATAATATTATAATGTGTCTCATTTCCTCTTTATATTTTGAATGATTTTTTTATCTATTTACTACTGATTTATTTAGCAACATCTACACCAACTACATCATTGAGGTCTTGTTTTGCAAGTCTCAGATTTAAAGTTTGCTGAAGTTGATTTTTTCTTACATCCTGATAGTCATTGAAATATTCTAAAAATTCTATCAGGCTTATTTGGCGGTTATTATAGCTTTCTACAATATTCTTGTACAGTTGGTAGTAATCTTTGTAGAAATCTGTATTTGTGCCAGCTGTAAGATTTATAGTTAGTTGCAATTTCTGATATGCAGCCAGAACATCATTTTTTAACTTCTGTTCTATCTGTTTTAATGTTGCATCTTCACTTTTTACTTGCCATTTTGCTGCTTTAATATTTCCTCTGTTCCTGTCCCAAATTGGTAATGGTAATGAAATAGCTAAGCCATAATAGTTAGGGGTATAGTTAGAATTATTGTCAAATTCTGTACCTATTGTCAAATCGGGTACAGCCATGGCTTTCTGCAATCTCAGGTTCTGATGGTTATATTGAGCCTGATAAATTTCCTGATTGTAGTCTGTATTGTGTGTTGAAGCAGAGTCTAGCAATGCAAAAATGCTTAACTGAGGCAGTGCCGCAACTTCTGTTTCTTCAGCAACAGGCAGGATAAATGTATTACCTGTTACCTGCAGTAGTGTTTTTAATTCGCTTTGCACATCTGCCAGGTTTTTGGCATTTTCAGTCATGTCCTGCTTCAAACTCAAAATCAGGGCTTCAACTCGTAGATATTCTTTTTTAGCTATGTTGCCTGATGCCAGTGCAGAAGACATTGCTTTTTCAAGTTTTACCAAACGTTCCATATTGTCATTATAGAGTGTTGCATTGCCTTGTAATTGAGCTACGCTATAGAAATCTTTTATAAGTGTAGCTCTGAGGTTGCGCATTACCGTTTTGAATTGCCACTCAGCAATGTTGACATTAGTTTTGGCAAGGTCTATCTGTCTACCACGTTTGCCTGCAGTTTTGATTAATTGCTGTACCTGAACAAAGTACTCACCAGTTGGGTTTCCAGAAGCGTCTTTACCGTGTTCAAAAAAACGATTGTTGGAATATATATTCTGGTCAGTGTTTAATACCGGGTTATCCCATTTACGGGCTTGTTCCACCAATGCTTTGTTTGACTGAATATTGTAATGTTGTGCGAGCAATTGCAGATTAGAATCTAAAAATATCTTTTCCGCTTGTTGCATAGTGACCCTCATGGTGTCTGCGGCCGGCATCATTTCCTGGGCAAGTGATCTTGGGGATTGCAAAAAGTATACGCAGCAAAGCATACATGCACTTTTGGCAAGCTGTTTGTAAAGCATGCAAGTAGTAATTAAATAGTAAATAATATGTACAATTATTATCCTGAGTAGTTAGTCAATTGTCTGAATTTTACAATTGATCAACTTTATGGAGTGACACAATGATATAAAAATTGTGCCTGCAAATTCAAATTTTAATACCCAAATTAGTAAACGGGAATCTGAAATATGCCGTTGGAAATTATCTAGCAAAATTTGGGAGGAGGTGGATTGATTTCCTTACAGTAGAGATAATAATAGCTCTCTGAAAGTGGAACAATATAGTTGATACTCAGCATTTGTTTATAATGAAAAACAATAGACTGAGAAGGTAGCATTATTTTAGAAGTTATCTGCTTGATAACGCGCAATTTATGATGATGAGCTTTATGCTCAGAGACTGTTGTCTCAGAATATTGTACATCATTGCCATTTTGGGTAGCACATGAAATTACATGATTGCCACTTAAATTAAAATGCATAACAGATTCGCTGTCGGGTCTGTCACTTAATAAATAGCCAAATATCAGCATGATAATGCCGAGACCTTGCAATATATATAAGCGTGTTTTATGCATAGTTATTTGTCTGTCGCAAATTTACTACTACAAAAATCAAAATTGTGTTAATCCTTTGTGTATTTTTTGAATGCATTTAAACAGTCAGTTAACTATTACAGGGTTAATAGACCAAATTTATATAATCCATTTACCGGCTTATTATCCCAGAAGAGTTCAAAATCATCAAATCCTGCCTTTTCATAGCTTTCTTTTACATCTTGTAATGTATAGGCTTTTGTAATTGACGGGGTTAATTCCTGTAATATGTTAGTCAGCCATATTCCCTGATCTTGATTTACTTTAATATTAACTGTAGTTTGTTTGTTATGGAAAGTGAGAGAGGTCATCTCCCAGGTATTTCCTTTTTTGGATTTGGTAAAGTGTTCTATTTCAGGTTGCTTGCCCAACCATATTACCTTCGCCGTGGGTTTTGCATTGGTATATTCTTCTTCGTTTAGGAGGCCGGTAATATAGTCGGGGTGTATTGTGGTTTTTGGCACCTTGTCTTCAAACCATTTTTGTAACGGGAAATCGAAGCAGGCACCGTGCATATAGTTGAGCAATGATTTTTTCAGACCCATGCTGAATGTCTCATGATCTGCGCCAGTGGGGTCAATATGCACAATGTCATTATTGGCGAATGTTCCGATTACGTCTGTTACTTTCTTTACTTTATATTTTTCAGGTTCCAAGCCTACCGGACTATGCGCTGTCATGGCAAACTGGTGCCAGAACCCTGACTGCAGTATACCTGCCTGAAACATCTGGCGCACCATTTCCAGAGAGTCGATAGTTTCCTGAGCTGTTTGGGTAGGGAAGCCATACATTAGGTATGCGTGCACCATAATCCCTGCTTCTGTGAAGTTCTTATTCACTCTTGCCACCTGCGCCACAGTTATTCCCTTTTGTATCAGTTCCAACAATCTGTCAGATGCAACTTCTAATCCTCCGGAGACAGCAATACAACCTGATTCTTTGAGTAATAGACACAAATCTCTGGTGAAGCTTTTTTCAAATCGAACATTGGTCCACCAACTAATATTTATTTTTCTTTTTATTATTTCAAGGGCCAAGGCGCGCATGAGTGCCGGAGGGGCAGCCTCATCGACAAAATGGAAACCCGTTTGGCCTGTTTGTGCTACTATTTCTTCTATACGGTCACATAATAATGAAGCAGTTATAGGTTCGTAAAGTTTAATATAGTCAAGAGAAATATCGCAAAAAGTACATTTACCCCAATAGCAGCCATGTGCCATTGTAAGTTTATTCCACCTGCCATCGCTCCAAAGGCTGTGCATGGGATTGATTACCTCTATTGCAGAAATATAACTGTCTAGTAGGAAATCGCTGTAATCGGGAGTGCCTACCTGACCTTGTTTATAATCAGTACAGGCTTTATTATTTATATAAGTAACCTTACCATCTATGAGCAAAAATGTGCGCTTTAGTGATGTCACAGGTATTTTATCATCAATATATTGTATCAGATTTTCTACCGGTGCTTCTCCGTCATCGAGTGTTATAAAGTCAAAGAATTCAAATACTCGGGCATCTGATAGTGAGCGTAGTTCTGTATTCGGGAATCCGCCACCCATAGCTACTTTAGTAGTTGGGTAGTGTTTTTTTATCCATTGCCCGCAACGCAAAGATGCATATAAATTACCCGGAAATGGTACAGAAATAGCTACTAAAGATGGCTGCACTGTCGCCATTCTTTGTTCTAGTATGTTAATGAGTACCTTATCTATATAAGTATATTCTTGTTGCAGTGCCAGATAAAGCGTATCAAAACTGTTGGCAGATCTTCCCAACCGCTCGGCATATCTGCTAAATCCGAAATGGTTATCTACACATTCCATTATTAGGTCAGAAAGATCTTCTAAATACATAGTAGCCAAGTGTTTGGCCTTATCTTGTGTCCCCATGCTACCAAAAGCCCAGTTCAGGTCATCGAGTTGAGCAAACCTGAATGCTTCGGGTAAGAAGTTTCTTTTACAAATATGGTGTGCTAATGTTGGGTTTTTACCTTGCAGAAAATTGATAACTGTGTCAATAGTGTCAATGTAATCACTTTGTAATGCAATTATACGTTTGATATTTTCTGATAGCTCTTTCCCTTCTGTTGTAATTCCTGCAAATAATTGCTGTAGCCCCTTTTTTAAGAACAGCTCCAGAGTCACTTCAATACCCAAATCAGCCTGATAGGATGTTATATTTTTAGTATTTAAAAAACCCTTTAGATAGGCTGTCGCCGGGTATGGCGTATTCAGCTGGGTAAATGGAGGAGTTATTAAGAAAACAGAGGCACTCAAATCAGAAACGTTTAGCACACAAAAATATTGTAAATAATTTGAAGTTGTTATATACAGACATAGATTGCTATGATAACTAATGTTGTCTGCAGCTTATTCCCTATTTTAGCGGACTAATACTATATATACAATGGCTACAAAAATTACAATCAATAACAACGGTTCAGTAAAGCTCGAAGGAGATTTTGAAATAGTTGACAGAAGTGGAAATACTTATGGATTAGGCGGTAGAGATGTTGTATCTCTTTGTCGCTGCGGATTATCGAAAAATAAACCATTCTGTGATGGTGCACACAACGGACATTTTGAACATGAAGCAGCAGCTTTTGATTTGCCTCCTAAAAAGCAAGCTTAATTGCCGGAACTGACATAAAACATGAATGCCCTGCAACAGCGGGGCATTCATGTTTTATTCTTCTATTGCATGTTCTATTCCTTTATCAGGTATGATCCAGATTATCGATACCAAAAAGAACAATAGTCCGGATATTATTGTATTTATGTATGCTAAAGGTATTGCTGAGCTATAGCATATTACGGAGATAATTCCCTTCTTCCTCATGTTTGAAAATGCAATTTTCATTTTGGGGCTCATTGGTGTGCATCTCTGTATAGTTAATTGTAGAATAGTATAGGTAATACCACAAAGTAATAGCAGAATTGAATATACAATAACTGTATTAGTTGCAAAATGATTTTCTCCCATCCAGCCGGTAGCAAAAGGAATCAATGACAAACAAAATAGCAAGCTCATATTTGCCCATATAATGCCTGATGATACTTTCTTTACTGCATGTAACATGTGGTGGTGATTGCCCCAATAGATGCCAACGAATATAAAACTCAGTATATAACTTATAATAGTTGGTATTAATGGTTGTAGTACATCCCATCCTGCGCCGGTTGGTATTCTAATCTCCAATACCATTATAGTGATGATAATGGCAAACACACCATCACTAAATGCTTCGAGTCTTGTTTTATTCATAAATAAATATTTCCGGTGATTGCGTTAAATTATCAAAACTAAATGTGGGTAGCAAAAATAATTGTTCATAATCGCTATTTTGGTATAGATGTACGTACGTTAATCTATTATATCCTTAATTTAGAGTAACCTTTAATTTACCGCCATGTTATATCAACCTGAAATTGAAACATTAGCTATAGAAAAATTACGCAAGCTACAGAACGAGAGGCTTGTTGCACAGGTAGCTTACGTATATAATAGAGTGCCATTTTATAAAAAACAAATGGATGAGGCTGGTGTCAAGCCAACTGACATTAAGAGCATCCATGATCTTCATAAATTACCATTTACTAAAAAAAATGATCTCAGAGATAATTATCCTTTTGGTTTGTTTGCTGTTCCCCAGAGCGAAATTACACGTATACATGGCTCAAGCGGTACTACGGGTAAGCCAACAGTTGTAGGTTATACCAAGGGCGATATTGATATTTTTTCAGAAGTTATTGCTCGGTCGTTAACTACAGCCGGGTGCAAGCCGGGGATGATTATGCAGAATGCTTATGGATATGGTTTGTTTACCGGTGGGCTTGGTATTCATTATGGGGCTGAACAGTTGGGGATGGCTGTTGTGCCCATATCGGGGGGGATGACGGAAAGGCAAATAATGCTAATGCAAGATTTTAGATCTGATGTGCTTTGCTGCACACCATCTTATGCGCTGACCATAGCTGAAGAATTGAAAAAGAGGGGAATAGCACCGGAAAGTTTAAATCTGAAATTTGCAGTATTGGGTGCTGAACCATGGACAGAAAGTATACGCGCTGAAGTAGAAAAGGGGTTGGGTGTTGTTGCTACTAATATTTATGGATTGTCTGAAGTAATGGGGCCTGGTGTTTCTCAGGAAGATTATGAAGAGAAAGGTAGCGGTAGCTATATATGGGAAGATCACTTTTTTCCTGAAGTAGTAGATAGGGTTACGGGGCTGCCGTTGCCTGAAGGGCAGCCGGGTGTACTCGTATTTACCACGCTTACCAAGCAAGCAATGCCGGTGTTGCGTTATTGGACCAACGATATAACTACTATTTATTATGATAGGGCTGGTAAGCGCACGCACATAAAGATGGGGCAGATTATCGGGCGTTCAGATGATATGCTCATTATTCGTGGCGTAAACCTTTTTCATACTCAAGTTGAGGCTGTGTTGGAAGGGTTTAACGATTTATCAGCCAATTATCAGCTAATAGTAAAGAACGAAGGTAAGATGGATGAAGTGGACGTAAAGGTGGAACTTGACCCAGAACTTTGCAGCGCATTAGGTTTGGAATCAATTGATATTGAGTTTATTAAAAGTCATGATAGATTAGGGCAAGTTCATCGCATCTTTCAAAAAAAGATTAAGGATAATATAGGATTGACGATGAAGGTAGAATTTATGATGCCTGGGGCTATTCCAAGAAGTGAAGGTGGTAAGCTAAACAGAATCGTTGATACCAGAAAGAAATAGATTACCCTCGAATTTTATTAAAAGTTACAGAGGAGCATCCGTATCGGGTGCTCCTCTGTTATTTGTAAACAAATTTATTTTCGCTTTAGAGGCTTAGTGGTATTGGGTGTTTGAGCACTTATGTTTTCTTTCGTTACTATACTTTGTGTGGAAGGAATGTTAGGCAATCAATTGCATAGACTGTTTCAGAGTGTTGTAATAGCCATCAGTAACAGTGAATGTGCCGTGTTTTGTTTTTATTTCCTCGTCCCTTATCTCTATTATGTAAGATATCTGCAATGCTTCGGATCTGTTTATCTGTACGAATTGATTTTGTAGATATGGAGGTATAATCTGTTTTATAGTACGGGTTAATGTGCTTCTGATGGCATGCTCTGAATTATCAGAGGTATTATATAAGATTGTGTAATTTTTTTCTGAACGTAAAAATGCAATATTTGTCCAGTCCATTTTCTTATACTTAGTGCCATGTTTTACAAAGAAAAAAGTATCCTGTTCTGTTTTCGTGGTTATAGGGAATGAAGGTGTGTTATTAAAGTGTTCCAGCGCATTTTGTATTGCTACGATTAAGGAAGTCGTATTGACAGGTTTTAATAAATATGCAGAAGGTTTTGAATCAATTACCTGCTGAGTTGAAAGGATATCAAGGTTTCCTGTGATGTATATATAAGGCTTTTTGTAGAGTTGGTTAAGCATCTTCCCTAATTCTATTCCCGATGTTCTGCATTTCAGATTAATGTCAAGTAGAACTATATCGTAATTATCGGTATTTAGTAGAGTAACCGCATTTTCAAATGTGTCAGCAAGTCCAGCAATTGTATATCCCAGTTGATTTAATGTTTGAGATACTGCTAGACGCCATATCTCTTCATCATCGATAATCAGTACTCTTATTTCTTCGTTCATGGTATTGATGATATAATAATAATCAGACCTTTTCGCGGATATATTTTTGAAAGGTTTAATGATTGTTAATCACTGTATTAGAGATTGACAAAGATAAATATTAGGTGCACACTTCAATGTATGTTAACGTAGAAATATTTTTTGCAATCATATCATTCTATTAGTTCTGATATTATGTTGAAATAACACACTGAGGTATTTGTGCCCTGTGAAAAATACCCTGTTATAATTGGGTAAAGTACCCTTTTGTTGAAATGTAATAATCACAACTTTTACAACATTAATTCCTCCTTTCGCTAGCCTCTCTTAGAGTTTTATGCCACTTCTTATTTTTTGATAATCAATGTTATGAATGTTGTTTTTCAATCCGGGAAGTTATTTATCTAACATGGAAACAAGTGCAAAGGTCTAGATCATGCAAAAAGGTATTAGAGTGTTAATAATTGATGAGTATTTTCAGGATTGGCAATCAATCTTTGATTCTCAATTCAATACATGTTTTATAGTTAGTTCAGTTGTTCGTTCTTATGTAGCTGCACTAAAAAAGATAAACACACTTGATTATGATATTGCGATTATTGAACCTGATTTCGGAGGGAATAATAGAGGTGTAGAATTGGGGCGAAGAATAAAGAATGAGTTTTACCGACCGTACATATTTGTTGCAACAACTAATAGCGAGTATGTTTTATATAATGCTATAGAAGCAAAGCCTTCTGCGTTCATGTCAATGCCTATTTGTACTCATGCTTTAATAATTACA
This sequence comes from Chitinophagaceae bacterium, assembly GCA_947454715.1. Classification (GTDB taxonomy): domain Bacteria; phylum Bacteroidota; class Bacteroidia; order Chitinophagales; family Chitinophagaceae; genus Flavipsychrobacter. The sequence goes on along the minus strand of CANGMZ010000024.1, from coordinate 13,014 downwards.
TTACAAAGTGTAATGGAACATTACAGGTATAAGCAAGGTTATTCAAATCTTGATGACCGAAGAGCTCATTTTTTTGTAAAGTCCGGAGATAAATACAAAAAAGTAGATTGGGAAGATGTTGTGTATATGCGCTCTGAAAAAAACTACACCTGCATATTTAATGCAGTAGATCAAAAAGAATATTTAATACGAAGCACGCTCATACGAACATTGCATGAAATAATTCCCAATAATATGCTGGGCGATTTTGTGCAAATAAATCGAGCTGAGGCAGTTAAGTTAGACCACATAATTGAGTATAGCGGGGATGAACTGAAGACGATGTTTAATACAATGCATGTTACTGAGATGTATGGTAGGCAACTGAAGGCAATGATTTTGTTTTTAACGTAAATGTTTGAACTAATTATTTGCTAGCTAGTATAGAGCTGATTGTCGTTATTTCAGTAAGTTTTGTTTCGTTCACTTTTTTTTGAGTTTCGTATACAAAAATAGCCCACTCACTCCCAGTCTGATTTTATTTCATTCTCTAATAATTAATATAGAGTCTCTTTTGTACTTATTCTTCTTTAACCATTAAAACTTTCTTATGACAGAACCTTTTCTTGGAAGTATTCAATACTTCGCATTTAATTTCGCGCCGACGGGGTGGCACATTTGTGACGGGACCGTTTTGCCCGTGGCAAGTAACACAGCACTGTTTTCTCTTCTGAGCACTTACTACGGCGGGAATGGCACCAGCAATTTTGCACTGCCCGATCTGCGCGGTCGTACCATTTCCGGTATGGCACCAGCTGTGCATTATCAGATCGGCAACACTGGTGGTTCTGAGACCGCCACCGTTCCTGCTACTGATCTGCCGTTACACTCACACATCGTACAAATGACCATCGGCGCCAATAGCAATGCCGGTAACGTTAACAGTCCGTTGAATGCCTACCCTGCAGCTCCCAAGGCAGCTACAACGCAGATGTATGCAACTACAGCGGCGCAGGATGTGCAAATGACCGCGCCTACCGTTGTGGTAAGTGCGGCAGGCTCTGGTAGTCCATTTAATTCGCTCAGTCCGTATCTGGCGCTTACGTGTTGCATCTGTATGACAGGCTATTATCCACCAAGAAACTAATCATCATTCATTCTAAAAATCATTTTATGGAACCATTTATTGGTACAATATGTGCGTTTGCATTCAATTATGCTCCACTTGACTGGGCTGCTTGCAATGGCGAATTGCTCAATTTCCAACAGTATCAGGCGCTTGGTACTTTGCTGGGCAACACTTATGGCGGAAACGGAACAACCTCTTTCGGTGTCCCCGATTTAAGACAAAGTTCAGCTATAGGGCAAGGCATAGTTACGGATGCTAACGGTGAACAAAAAGAATACTATATGGGAGATTATGGTGGAAGCAACTCTGTTACCATCAGTCCAATGAATTTGCCACCACACTCACACCATGTAACCTTACAGTTCAAAGCTAGCACAGCGGTCGCAAATTCTAATGCTCCGATCGGAAACTATCAGGCGGCATCACCTACTTCAGGCGGGGCGCACCCGGTTGCCAATTCGCTTTACTCAGCTACAGCTAACGTTGCAATGGCTGCCCCAAGTATAACTCTTGGAACAGCAGGCAGTGCATCTGCAGTGCCGGTAGCGGTTTGTAATCCTTATCTGGCGCTCAATTATAGCATAGCTCTTTATGGAATATATCCGATGCGTCAATAATTTTTTAACCACATTTATTAATACGAATAAAATAATATATTATGGAAGCTTATTTAGGTTCTGTTTTTGCTTTTGGATTTAATTATCCACCGGTAGGGTGGGCATTATGTAATGGTCAGTTATTGAGCGTTGCAGATAACCAGCCATTGTTTACTCTTTTGGGGACAACCTATGGAGGCGACGGGGTCAATACATTTGGCTTGCCTGACCTTCAGGGGCGCATGCCAATAGGCACCGGTCAGGGACTTGGTTTGCAAAATTACATTTTGGGCCAGAAGGCTGGTGTTATGGGGGTTACCTTAACAACTGCAAATATCCCTCCACATACGCATCAGGCTACAACCGTTGTAAGCGTAGGTGGTGCGGCAACAGCCAATGTACCTACGGGTGGGTATTTTGCGACATCATCAGTTAATGTTTACGAAACAACCAGCAATGTAGTAATGGCTACGAACACGGCGAACACCAGTTTTTCTGGCGGCGGAGGCCAGCCCATTGAGATTCAGGCTCCGTATATGACCGTAAATTATTGCATCTGCACGCAGGGATTGTATCCTACACCCAGCAATTAGTATTGATGAAAAGCAGGTTTTAATAGAAGCCTTATTTGTTTTCAATTATCTTAGAAATTACCGGACTCAGTGCCTGCTCCCTGCGTCCGGTAATTGAATTTTTCAAATATTTGTTCAATATGAATTTCAAAATTGGATTATTGTTACCCTCTTCTGTAATATACCCCACAATCAATTTTGACTTAATCAATGGTCTGCGTTCCGGCCTTGCAAGTTGGGGAGTTTCCGATGTCGAGATAAGAACTGAAAGTATTGGTGTTGGCGGCAGAGATAAGGAAATATATAACCAGTGCGAGAAAATGTTGATGGATGGTGTCAACATAATTGCAGGATATATAAACCCCATGACAGCTGAAAAGCTGAACGGATTGTTTGTTAATGCCAATGCAATATTACTGTCGCTTGATGCGGGCTATCATTATCCATCATCATTAAATAAATTGTCCAATACATTTTATATTTCATTGCAGGGCGCCTTATGTTGTCGTATGGTAACAAAATTGGCCACAGACGATGGTGCAAAAAAGATAGCATACACAGGGTCGTTTTATGAAGCCGGGTATAGAAGTGCCTACGCTTTTTCTAAGGCACTAAACGATGTTTCGGGAACGATAACACTGAATCATATTACCCAGCTCAAACGCGTAGATTTTACGATTGAGCCTCTTCAGCAACATTTGAATTCAGAAGATACAGATGCAGTTTTTGCTTCTTATTGTGGTGACATGTTGCAAGATTTTTACAATGGTGCCGCGGATTGTGATGTTTTCAAAAAGCATCCTGTATATGCTGCTCCCTTTGCAGGCGAACAGCAATGGCTTGATCAATGTGTTTATCCGGGTACGGATATCAAGGTTTGTGTGCCATGGGCAAGGCAATTGGAAAATGAAGAAAATGCAAGATTTGTGCAAGTGCTGTCTCAAAAGAAGCAAAGCGCAAATGTATTTTCTTTACTAGGTTGGGAGGCGGGAACTATAATAGCATCTATAACTCATATTGATGATCCAGACGATGCGCTGGCTCAACTGGAACAAACTGTTTTCCAAACACCAAGTGGTGCGGCTAAATTTGATGCAGCAACCCATTTATGGCATGCGCCGGTATTTAATGCTTTGGTGCGGAAAAATGCGGACACCGGCATGTGTATTCTTTCGGTTGTTGGCGAATCTGATCAGACGGAGGTTCAGCGACAAAGGCAGTATGACGATATTCGAAATGTCAATGGTTCATTTACATCATGGCTAAATTCTTACGCTTGCCTGGAGTCTTAATAAAATGAAAATGAGAATTGCATTGCTTTGTAATAATAAAATGGCCTTTCCTGCTATGCAGCGTATGATAAGTGAGGGTGTGTTATGTGGGGTAGCTACGGCGGATAATGACCCGGAGGTCGTTGAAATGGTTAAGCAGCTGACAGTGCGCGAGAATATTCATTTCCAAGTAATCAGCCATAAAGGCCGATGTGAACAGTTAAAAGAATGGCTAGTCGATGTAAGCCCGGACATTGTGTTTGTAATGACTTTTCCTTGGCGTCTGACAGTCGATATTTTACAGATACCTCCCCGAGGTTTTTTAAATTTCCATTATGGTTTGCTGCCCCAAATGCGCGGAGCTGATCCTATTTTTGAAAGTATAAGGCAGCAAAAAAAGACAGCTGGCCTTACTGTACACCTTATGGACGAAGGTTTTGATACAGGACCAATCGTTACGCGGGTGGATGTACCAATTTTTCCAGAAAGCACGTATGGGATGCTTTGCGGCCAGATGGCTCGAATTGGTGAAGATGTTTGTAGGCAATTGATTCAGGACTTAATGTCAGATTGTTTGACTACATACCAGCCTCAGGATGAATCGTCAGCCATATATTGGCCCAAGATAGGGAAGGAGCATATACGTGTGAGGTGGCGAGATATGACTCAAGCGGAAATAATTGCGCTCATCAGGTCGTGTAACCCAATCGCTCGCGGTGTTCCAGTCCTTCTTAATGGATGGGAGTTTGGAGTATATGACGCTACTGCAATTGACCTTCAGGGCGATACTACGACAATAATGCCTGGTACAATCATTACCATAGATCCTCAAAACGGGTTAATTGTTTGCTCTGCAGATGGCAAAGGAGTACGACTTGACGTCATCATTACAGGAGAAGGGGTATTCTCTGGCAGCAAGTTGGTTATGTGGGGAATCGCTCCCGGTAATATTTTTTCATAACGCTTTTAATTGCTCGAATAGTTGTTTTTTTATTTTTATATAATTCGTCTTAGAAATAATGACATCTAACTTCCACAAGATTTTTTTGGTGCTCACTTACTCTAATTTATTCGTTTTGTTTTTATTGTATATTAATATATTATTTTATCTATTTTAAATTCATATATTGCTTGTGAAAAATTTGAAACGCTGAAATCTATACTATAAATTTGAACGAAATTCTACTAATATTAGTATAATTTAGGACCGATATGCTGTGACCAGTCCTTATGAAATGGCATGTTTTTTATTTAGGATTGAACCCTGTAGCTTGTAATATTTTACTTTTTAAAATCTAAGATTCCATATAAATTAAAAAATCACTTTGTTTTATGAAAACAAACATCTACTCAATGACAGGTAGAATCGTAGGATTTTTCCTATTGTGCATTTTTACATTAAATTCCAGAAATGGTTATGCGCAAGCTTGTGCTTTTCTCGATGCATTTGAAAGTTCAACTGTAGGTCAGACAACATTCACATCTGGGGCTAATACTTTCAATATCCAATCCCTCGATGGGACAAACACTTTTTCATATAATGTATTTACAGGAGCTGGTTGGGGAGGTGCAGCAGTAGATAATGTTTATATAGATAACATTAATACTGTAGATCCGACAGTTACTCCAAAATTCAGTATTAAAAGTACAAGTAGTACTTTTTCGGTCAAGAGTTTTTGGATGTATTGTTCTGATAATAATTCTGATCTTACAGTGACGGGTAGTGTGACCGTGGTTGGTAAGCTTGCAGGTGCAACAGTTTTTACTGTCACCAAGAGTAGTGGATTCAACACTGACGCAGGCACATCCGGAGGTTACACCTTATTTGATTTTTCTACCGCTGGTCTGGGTACTAATATTTATAGTATAATAGATGAGATACAGATAACTGGTGGTGGTGCATACAGTTATCTTGCATTGGACGCATTTAGCTGGGTGAAAGCCGGTGCAATACCAATCGCCACCACTAGTGCTGCTACTTCAGTGACTTCAACAAGTGCCACGCTTAATGGCTCTGTGACAGGTAATGTTCTTTCAACCACAACATCTTTCGATTTCTCTACTTCACCTACGCTTTCTTCAGGAGTTACTACTGTTGCTGGAACACCTCTTACGGTATCAGCAACTTCCGGTACTGCCATATCAACTAATATTTCCGGTCTTACTCCAGGTACTACTTATTATTATCGTGCAAGTGGGTTGAACTGTGGTACAACCGGTGAGCGTGGGAGTATTATGAGCTTCACAACGCAAAGTAGTGTAGCAAATATAGCACCTACATTTGTAGTTGCAGGAAATACCATTACATTATGCCAGAATGCACCTGCAACTGATTTTAAGGACCTAATGCATGTGAGTGATGCTGATGCCAGCCAGACGGAAACGTGGTCATTGCTATCTGCACCGACACATGGTGTAGTGGCTATTACATCAGCAACCGCATCGTCAGGAACAACTAATATCACACCAGGAGGAACAATGACTTACCAGCCAACTACCGGATATATAGGTAGTGATACTTTTTCAGTGAAGGTAAGTGATGGTACAGATACCGCTTATAAATGGGTCTACGTATCTAATCCCGGCCCTAATCCTATAGGGGTAACCGGCTTAACAACAGTATGTGCAACAGCATTTATTGCACATGGTATTAATAGTGTCACTGGATCTCCTTCTGCCACTTATACATGGACTTCTTCCAATAGCTTTGTTGGTACGATTAATTCTGCAACGGGGACAATGGGCGGTGTGCAGGGGAGTGCTCCTGCTACTACGACAGTAACAGCAACGAGTAATTTGGTGAACGGCTGCGTTGCTACAGTTTTTGTAGTCAACACTGTTTATCCTTTATCAGATCCGGGAGTAATAAGTCCGCATCATCCTACTGTCTGCGTTGGTGATTCTATACATTTGACTTCCAGTTCTACCAGTACTAATTCTTTTTATGGCCACAGCTGGAGCTCAGCGGTCACCTCAGTTGCAACTGTAAGGAGTGCTTCTGCATACTATTATGGGGTTTCAGCCGGGACAGCCAAAATAACATATACAGTAACTGGTTGCGGAAACTTCAGAACGTTTGATACGATAACTGTATTAGCACTACCTTCGATTACATTGAGCACTTCGCCCAGTGTGGCAGCGGGTAGTACTACTGCAAATCTAGATTATACCGGGACAACAGGTAGTCCGACTACTTATTCTTTAGTATACGATGCTGCGGCACATACTGCCGGCTTTACAGATGTGACCGATGCTGCATTTACAGCCTCCCCATTTGCATTGGTAGTGCCAGCAGGTGCGCCCTTAGGTGTGTATAATGGTACTATTACGGTAGGTAATGGTAGTTGCAACAGTACTTCTGTTCCATTTACGGTTACTGTGCAAAGTGGAAATACAGCACCTGTTTTTGTAAATGGTTCAAGTTACACTATTCCAGTTAATGTCTGTCAGAATAGCAATGGAATAAATATAAATCAATACTTGCATGTAAACGATACCAATGTAGGGCAAACACTAACATGGACAGAATTATCTGCTCCAGATAGGTGTGGTACATTGTCGATTACAGGTGCAACAGCATCTGCAGGTACTGCAAATGTTACCCCCGGTGGTCAAATTATTTATACTCCTGCTGTAGCATTTACAGGTACGGAAACTTTTGTTGTCCAAGTAAGTGATGGTACGGCAAGTGCAAATATTACAGTATCTGTGAACGTAGCTGCGGTAACAGGAAGTGTAGTATCTACAACAAATGTAAGTTGTAATGGAGGGTCTAACGGTGCTGCTACAGTTTCTGTTTCCGGCACTTCCGGTACAGTTACATACAATTGGGCTCCCGGCAACCCTACAGGTGATGGAACGGCTACTGTTAGCGGTTTGACTGCAGGGGCGTATACCGTATCTGCATCTGATACCGGCGGTTGCGCCATTGATATCCCTGTTACCATCACGCAACCAGATGCCTTGACTGCTACAACATCGCAAACAAACATTGCATGTAACGGTGGTAGCAATGGTGCAGCTAGCGTTACAGCAAGCGGTGGAACAACGCCTTATTCATATTCATGGTCTCCAAGTGGTGGTACAAGTTCTTCAGCAACGGGTTTAGTTGCCGGTAGTTACACATGCACAATCACCGATAATAATAGTTGTACTTTAAACAAGACATTTACAATTACACAACCAACCACATTGTCAGCGACTAACACATCTCAAGTGAGTCCTAGATGTAATAATAGTTCTGATGGCTCAGCTGTTGTTACTGCATCAGGAGGTGTAGGGCCATATAGCTATTCATGGGCGCCTTCTGGCGGTACAACAGCTACCGGTACTGGTTTAGGTATTGTTCAATACACTGTAACAGTTACTGATGCTAATAGTTGTGAAACAACTGCATTGGTGAATATGAGTGGTCCTCCGATATTATTTGCGAATATTACTTCTCAGACCAATATCACATGTAATGGTGGTAGTGATGGTATGGCAATCGCTCAGGGTGCTGCCGGCTCAGGTCCGTATACTTATTCCTGGAGTCCGTCGGGAGGTACAACTAATACGGCAACCGGTCTTTCAGCAGGGGTATATACAGTTACCGTAACTGATGCTCATAATTGTACAAAGACAACAACTGCGAACATTACACAGCCTGCAGCGATTACGGCAACTATCGGTGCTCAAACAAATGTTTCCTGCAGTGGAGGTAGTAATGGTTCGGCATCATTAAATGTGTCTGGAGGAAGCGGATCTCTTAGTTTCTCTTGGTCTCCGGTAGGAGGAACATCTTCTTTTGCTACAGGATTGTCAGCAGGAAGTTACACCGTTACAATAGATGATATTAGGAGTTGTTCAGCTACAAAAGTAGTGACAATAACAGAGCCCGCTGTGCTTACTGCGAGTATTACTGCAACAACTGACGTTAGTTGTAATGGCGGTAGCAATGGTTCATCAACTGTTGCTGTGGCTGGTGGTACAACACCGTATTCTTATTCATGGTCGCCAAGTGGCGGTACAAATGCTACCGGTGCCGGTTTGGCGGCAGGAAATTACACTGTGACAGTTACAGATGCGAAAAATTGTACGGCTAACACAACTGCAATAATAGGGGAGCCTCCTGCTATCACTGCAAGCATAACAGCCACTACGAATGAGCTTTGTCATGGTGGTAATAATGGATCCGCAACAGTGACAGCATCAGGAGGTACAGGAACACTTACCTATGCTTGGTCACCTGCAGGTGGAAATTTAGCAACTGCAAGTGGCTTAACTGCTCGTACTTATTCGGTAACTGTGAAAGATGACAATTTGTGTTCTGTAATGAAGACCACAACCATTACAGAGCCAACTGCAATAACATCAAGTGTAAGTGCACAAACTAATATTGATTGTAATGGCAATAATACGGGTGCTGCTACAATCAGCGCATCAGGAGGAACAGGTACATTAGTTTATTCATGGGCGCCTAGTGGTGGTTCTTTGGCAACAGCTACAGGACTTGTTGCAGGTAATTATTCAGTAACAATAACTGATGATAATTCTTGTACACATACACAGCTTGTAACTATTACACAACCGGCAGTATTAAATACAAGTATCAGTGCGCAAACAAATGTTACTTGTAATGGAGGAACTAATGGCACAGCCACAGTTTTGGCAACTGGTGGTACAACACCTTATTCATATTCATGGGCTCCAACCGGAGGTTCTGCTGCTACCGCTAACGGATTAGTTGCAGGATCTTATACATGCACTGTTAGTGATAATAATGGTTGTACTCATAATCAGGTAGTAGCTATTCTTGAACCAGCATTACCTGTAGCATCTATCTCCGGTACTACCTCAATTTGTAAAGACCAAAATGCAAATGTCATTATCAATGGCCCCGCCGGAACTACTGTTACCTATATGATAAATAGTGGTGGAGACCTAGATGCAATAATGAATGTGAATGGTGCAGATACAATAAATACAGGAGCATTAAACGTAAGTGCGACATACACATTGTTAAGTATTACATCAGGAGTGTGTACTTACACATCTACAGGCACGGCTACTGTTACAGTAAAAGCTTTTCCTGATGTAACTCCGGTTAGTGATCAAACAGTTTGTAATGGATTCTCTACTTCTGGTGTAGTATTTACTGGGGCTGTTAGTGGTTCAGCATTTAATTGGACTAACAATAATACAGGTATAGGACTTGCTGCATCAGGTACTGATAGCGTAGTAGCCTTTACAGCTATTAACACAACGTCTGCACCTATTACATCGACTATTATAGTTACACCATCTGCGAATGCTTGTATTGGTATTAATGATACATTTACGATAACAGTAAATCCTACACCTGATGTAGTTGTTCCTTCAAATCAAACGACTTGTAATAATAGTTCGATTGTTGCTTTAAATTTTACAAGTGGAGTTAGTGGAACTACATACACATGGTCAAACAGCGATGCAAGTATTAATCTGGCAAATACCGGTACAGGTAATATTGCCTCATTTACTGCTACAAATGCTACTGCAGACCCTGTTACTGCTACAATTTCCGTAACACCAACTGCTAACAGCTGCGTCGGTACAGCTCAGAGTTTTTCTGTCACCGTAAACCCAACGCCGAGATTAAGCAGCACATTGACGCCTACAGCTATCTGTGACAGCACATCGTTTAGCTACATTCCAACAAGTGCAACATCAGGTACTACGTTTAATTGGACTCGTATTGCAGATGAAAGTTTTAATAATGCGACCGCCAGCGGTACAGATAATCCTAATGAGGTATTATACCTCTCCGGACCTGTAAGTCAAAACGCAAACTATGTATATACGCTGTCTGCTAATGGATGTGTAGATACACAACAGTTAGCTGTTATTGTTAATCCAGTTCCTTCATTAACTTCTTCGCTAAATCCTTCTGCAGTTTGTAATGCAAGCCCATTTATTTATACACCTCTGAGTGCAACTCCAGGTGTGTCATATATTTGGAGTCGTGCGGCAGTTGCAGGTATTAGCAATATCGCAGCTTCCGGTTCTGGGAACATAAGTGATACATTGGTGAACACAACTACCGATCCTATTGCTGTAACTTATGTTTATACGCTGTCTGCTAACAGTTGTAGTCGCATGCAGTATGTAACAGTTACTGTAAATCCGACACCTGTTTTCACAAGTACATTGACAGCAGAACCAATTTGTAACAATACTGTCTTTAATTATACCCCTACAAGTGCAACAGTAGGAACAAGTTTTGCATGGAGTCGTTCATTAGTATCCGGTATCAGTAATGTTGCTGCATCCGGTAATAATAATCCTGCTGAAACACTGGTTAATACAACTGTTGCCCCTATTGTTGTTACTTACGTATACACAATTACTGCAAACAGTTGCGCTAACATACAAAATGTAGCTGTTACAGTAAACCCAACTCCGATGTTAACGAGTACATTGACTGCTGCACCTGTTTGTAACAATACAGTTTTTAATTATACCCCTACAAGTGCTACCGCAGGAACAAGTTTTGTATGGAGTCGGTCTTCAATACCCGGTATCAGCAATTTAGCAGCATCAGGTAACGACAACCCGGCAGAAACATTAGTTAATACAACTACAGATCCTATAGTAGTTACTTATGTATACACACTTACTGCAAATAGCTGTACCAATATTCAGAATGTCGCTGTTACAGTAAACCCAACTCCGGTGTTAACAAGTACATTGACTGCTGTACCTGTTTGTAATAGTACTGTCTTTAATTATACTCCATTGAGTGCAACTGCAGGAACATCATATAGTTGGAGTCGTTCTGCGGTGTCAGGTTTGAGTAATATTGCTGCTTCAGGAAACGATAACCCTGCTGAAACATTGATAAATATCACAACAGATCCTGTTGTCGCAACTTATGTTTATACACTTACAGCTAATTCTTGTTCTAATATTCAGAATGTAGCTGTTACAGTTTATCCTACTCCGGTATTGAGTAGTACATTGACAGCTGCACCTATTTGTAATAACACAATCTTTAATTATTCGCCAACCAGTGCAACTGTTGGTACAGCATTTACATGGAGTCGTGCTTCAGTAACAGGTATCAGCAATAGTGCCGCTAACGGGAATGACAATCCTGCTGAAGTGTTGAATAATACTACAGTAGATCCGATTGTTGTTGTTTATGTTTATACGTTAACTGCTAACGGTTGTGCAAATACGCAGGGAATATCTGTAACAGTAAATCCAACGCCAATCCTAACAAGTACGCTTACAGCAAGTCCGGTGTGTGATAGCTCGTTATTCAGCTATATTGCAACTAGTGCTACATCAGGAACTTCTTATTCGTGGAGTCGTGCTGCACAATCAGGTATAAGTAATGCCGCGTCAAGTGGTGTTGGTGACCCAATGGAGTATTTGATAAATACTACTCCGGATCCGGTAACTGTGACTTATATAGATACATTGGCTGCAAATGGTTGTATCAATACTCAACCAATAACAGTAACTGTTTATCCTAAACCTTTGTTGTCTACAACATTGAGTCCAGCAGCTATATGTAATAATACTACGTTCAACTATTCCCCTGCAAGCGCAACAACAGGAACGCATTATATTTGGAGTCGTGATCTTGTAACTGGCATCAGTAATCCTGCAAATGCAGATAACACTGACCCCGCAGAAATATTGAATAATACAACCACAGCTCCTATCGCTGTTACTTATGTTTATACGCTTACCGCTAATGGTTGCGTAAATACACAGAATGTCGTTGTTGTTGTTAATCCAACACCAGTATTGACATCTACATTGACTCCGGCACCAGTATGTGATAGTTCTTTATTTAGTTACATTTCAACAAGTGCAACGCTTGGTACTTCATTTACTTGGAGTCGTGCAGCAGTAGTAGGAATAAGTAATGCAGCATCAAGTGGTACTGGTAATCCAGCTGAATATTTGGTAAATACTACTCCTGACCCTATTACTGTAGCCTATATTGACACGCTTACTGCAAATGGTTGCATCAATACTCAGACTGTATCAGTTATAGTTAACCCTAAACCATTGTTGTCTACAACGCTAACGTCTGGGGCTATCTGTGATAGTTCAGTTTTCAGCTACATACCTGCAAGTGCTACTGCTGGTACTACTTTCTCATGGAGTCGTGCAGTAGTTGTCGGAATTGCAAATGCAGCAGCAACTGGTGTTGATAACCCTGCAGAAACTTTGTATAACACAACAGCCAATCCTGTTACTGTTACTTATATGTATACGCTTACTGCAAATGGTTGTACGAATACTCAAGCTGTTGTTGTTGTTGTTAATCCAACACCAAAGTTGACTAGTAGTTTAACACCTGCTGCAGTATGTAACAATACAGGCTTTAACTATTTGCCAACCAGTGCAACTGTAGGAACAACATTCTCCTGGAGTCGTGCTGCGGTATCGGGAATTAGTAATCTTGCGGCAACAGGTGTTGATAACCCTGC
>CANGMZ010000023.1 GCA_947454715.1 Chitinophagaceae bacterium | reverse complement strand
AGGCCAATACAGATAAAATAATAGCAGCAATAGAAGAGGCAAAGCGTAATGAAGGTGACTTGATTGTGTTCTCTGAATTGTCTGTATGTGGTTATCCGCCAAGAGATTTTCTTGAATTCAACGATTTTATCGAGGCCGGTCTGGCTGCAATTGAACGCATCAGAAAGGTCGCAGATACAATTGGTGTTTTAGTAGGTTGTCCGTCTAGAAATAGTAAACCTGCTGGCAAAAATCTTTTTAATAGTGCGTTTCTGCTCTATGAAAATGAGATAAAGGGTATTGTTAGCAAAACATTACTGCCTAATTACGACATCTTTGATGAGTACCGTTATTTTGAACCAGCATACAATTGGAATGTTTTAGATTTTAAAGGCAAAAAACTTGCGGTAACTATTTGCGAAGATATCTGGAACCTGAGTGAAGATCCGCTGTATAGGAATTGTCCGATGGATGAGCTGATTAAGCAACAGCCGGATATTATGATTAACCTTAGTGCATCTCCGTTCGATTATGTTCATGCCGACAGCCGCAAGGCAATGGTGAAGCAAAACGTATTGCAATACAAACTGCCAATGGTTTACTGCAATACAATTGGTGCGCATACAGATATTGTGTTTGATGGTGGTTCTTTGGCAATGGATGCGTCAGGTAACATTATTACCGAAATGTCATATTTCGCAGAAGACATGCAATCTGTTGTGTTTAATAATGATGGTACTTTATCAGGAACAGTTGTTTGTGCAGCAGAGAAAGTGCCTGCAATACAATTAATGCCGGAAAAGCTAGACCCGTTAAAAAGTATTGATAAGATACATCAGGCATTACTTACTGGCATCAGAGATTACTTCAGAAAAATGGGCTTTAAGAAAGCCATTGTTGCCTCATCAGGCGGTATTGATAGTGCAGTAGTGCTAGCGGTTGCAAGTGAGGCATTGGGAGCAGAAAATGTAAATGCATTATTGCTGCCATCGCAATTTTCAACAGATCATTCTGTAAGTGATGCCGTGAAATTGTCGCAAAATCTTGGTGGTCATTTTGATCTCATAGCCATTAAAGATGTGTTTGAAGCATACAGTATATCGCTTGCTCCTGTTTTTGGTGATTTGCCTTTCAGTGTAGCAGAGGAGAATTTACAGTCGCGTATAAGAGGAGCATTTGTAATGGCGCTCTCCAATAAATTTGGCGCAATATTGCTCAATACTTCGAATAAGAGTGAACTGGCTACAGGATACGGTACCCTCTATGGTGACATGGCCGGAGGCTTGGGGATATTAGGCGATTTATATAAAGAGCAAGTTTATGCACTCGCCAGATATGTTAATAGAAATAAAGAGATAATTCCTCAAAATATTATTGATAAAGCACCAAGTGCTGAATTGAGACCGGGACAAAAAGACAGCGACAGTTTACCTGATTATTCTGTTCTTGATCCGATATTATACTTATATATTGAGCGCAGACAAGGACCTAAAGAGATTATTGCTGCCGGATTTGATGAAGCTCTGGTAAAGCGGATAACACGTTTGGTGAATATGAATGAATACAAGCGGAACCAGTTTTGCCCGATAATCAGAGTGTCACCCAAATCTTTTGGTATTGGTCGTAGAATGCCTATTGAAGGTAAATATTTGTCATAGAATTGTCTACTTGATGTAATTTTTATTAACTTTAATGAACACATTCATTTTAATAGAAGATACTTCATGGGCATTTTAATCAGTAAAAAAGCAATTACCATAACTATAGTTGCCGCTGCTATGATAGTGGCGCAAGCTTATGCACAAAAAGCACAACGGGATCACGACGATAAGCCGGAGAATCTGAAAGTATTGCCTAAAGATATTTCAGAGCAAGATTTGCACAATGCTATGCGTAATTATTCTAAGGCATTGGGTGTTCGTTGTAATTATTGCCACGAGGCTCACCCTGTAGAAGGAAGTGATCGCCCAAGAATGGATTTTGCTTCTGATAAAGTGAAAGAGAAGGAGATTACTCGTGATATGATTAAAATGACGGCAGAACTCAATGATCGTATTGGAAAAATAGGTGACGGTAAGTTGAAACAAGTTACCTGTGTTACTTGTCACAATGGCAGCACACACCCTAATAATAGCATTGAAGAATTAAAGAAAAACTAAACTTATATTAGCAGTCTGTCATGCTGAATAAGAATTAACTTTACTTTGTTCAAATTACCAGTCCTTAAAATCAGGTTATTAACCTAATTTTGCACCCTTATGGGTTTCAGGAACCTCTTATTATCAGTTATATTATTAATGTCATTGGCAGGCTGTAAAATCTACAGTTTTTCCGGTGCCACTATTGAGGGTAAGGATATAAATATACACCTGCTCGAAAATAAGGCACAGAATGTAGTGCCAAGTCTGGCTTCGACGCTTACAGATAAGCTGAGAAGCCGTATCTTATCGCAAACTGGTCTCCGTTCGGTGACCAAGGATGATGCTGATTATGACATTAGCGGAGCTATTGTAGGTTATACGGTTACGGTTACCGGTGCTACTAATGTGCAGACTGCTACCAAAAACAGGTTGACGATATCCATAAAGGTTACGTTTAAGAACCGTAAGAACGAAAAGGCAAATTTTTCACAAACGTTTACTCGTTTTTCAGATTTTGACGCCACTCAGGTTTTGCAAAATGTGGAGAACACATTGATAGAAGATATTGGCAATCAGCTTGCCGACGATATATTTAATAAAGCATTCGTAAACTGGTAGCCATCATATTATGACAGATAAAAATGCCATTAAAGTTATTTCCGGTTTATTAAAAACGCCTTCATCAGCCAATGAAGGCACTAAGAAGCTTGTTGCCGGTTTTCGCCAGAAATACCCTTATTTCATTCCTGCTCGTTATATAAGGGCCGCGGGCAGTCACAAAAAGAAAGCATATTCTACTGATATGCTTACCGCTGCCTATCCATACACGGGTAATTGGTTATTGTTTTTAGATCACATTAATGGTGTTGTAAAGCCTGTTACTAAAAAGATACAAATTGTAGCACCAGAGGCTGAAGAAATGGAATTACCGGTATCTGAAACCATTATTGCAATTGAACAGGAAGATGTGTTGTCTGTAGAACCTCCGATAGCAGAAGAACCTTTTGTTGTGGAGCCGGAGCAAGATATGATTGTAGAACCTGAAGTTATTGATGCGGAACACGAAGTAATTGAAGACATAGAGCAGGAGAGAGTAGAAGAGACAATAGAAAAAATCGTGATGACAGATGTCAAAGAAGAGCTAAAAGAAGAAATAATACCTGAGCCTGAAGTAATAAGTAATGAGCAGGCGAAAGCGGAAGAGCACTTATTTATGCCTTCCCAGTCAGATGATTATTTCATGCAACAGGGAATAAAGATATCGAGAGATATGCCCGATAATATTGATGAGTTTAAAGTAAAAGCAGAAGAGGATAGCGTAGAAAAATCGCTGATGGTGATGATGAGTTTTACAGAGTGGTTATTGCATTTTAAGAATACATCCGAAAGAAAGAATGCTGATCTCGAAGATCAGAAAGCCGTGCGAACAATGTGGCAAAAAGAAAAATTGGCCGCTGCATTGGAAGAGGAAAATGATGAAATACCGGAGAATGTATTTGAAATGGCAGTCAACTCAATTGCTAAAGAAGAGGGACTTGCCAGTGAATCGCTTGCTGATATTCATATGAAACAAGGTAAATATGATCAGGCAATTGAAATGTATAAAAAATTAAGTTTGCGCAATCCGCAAAAAAATGCTTACTTTGCCCGCAAAATACAAGAAGTTTTAAAAGAAAAAAGGTCATGATATATATTATCACGTTTATTATTATTGCAGCAAGTGCAGTTTTAGGATTTTTTATCCTTATTCAGAATCCTAAAGGTGGCGGATTGTCTGGTTCATTTGGTAACATGAGTACTCAGGTTATGGGTGTTAAGCAGTCTGGCGATATTATGGAGAAGGGTACGTGGGTATTAATGAGCGTAGTTGCCGGTTTGTGCATTATCTCTGTTATGTTCATGACCCGACCTGCTGGTGCAGATGACAGTTCTAAGGCTCAGCCTGCACAGTCAAAATCAGCTCCTGCTAAAAAAGGAAAATAGTATTTTCTTTCTATAGATATTATCAGGTTGCTGTTCGTTCAGCAGCCTGTTTTTTTATGTCCGGTCCTTAACCAATTTTGTACTTGCTCCGGGTATTGTAATCAACTAATTTTACCTAACAATATTTTACAACTAATGACACTTTCTGCCAAAACCAAACACGCTGTTGCCGCTGCCCTAAAGAGCTTATTGCCTGATGCGGAGATCAATAGCGATATGATATCCATAAACCTTACCAAACCTGAATTTACAGGTGATTATACTGTAGTACTTTTCCCATTTGTAAAGTTGCTGCGCATGAAGCCCGATGCATTAGGTACATTGCTGGGCGACTATTTATTGGCGCATACAGACCTTTATGCTTCCTATGCTATAGTGAGTGGCTTTTTGAATCTTACTATTAAAGACAATGTTTGGGCGCATTTTCTTTTAAATAATTTCAATGATGCACAGTTTGGCGAGCAGCGTGGTGAAGCGGAAAGGGTGATGATTGAATACTCATCGCCAAATACCAACAAGCCATTGCATTTTGGTCATCTGAGAAACATATTTCTTGGTGCTGCAGTATCTGAGATATTGAAAGCAACAGGTAATGAAGTAATCAAAGCTAACCTTATCAATGACAGAGGTATACATATTTGTAAGTCAATGATAGCTTGGCAGCACTATGGCAATGGCGATACTCCGGAGTCAACAGGCATGAAGGGTGATCACTTGGTAGGGCATTATTATGTAAAATTCAACGATGTATATAAGGCGCAGGTGGCTGAACTTATAGCCGCAGGCAAAGATGAAAAGACTGCTGAAAAAGAAGCCCCTATAATGCTTGAAACGCAGGAAATGCTACGGAAGTGGGAAGCCGGTGATGCAGAAACACGCACCCTTTGGCAAACG
Source organism: Chitinophagaceae bacterium (assembly GCA_947454715.1). Classification (GTDB taxonomy): domain Bacteria; phylum Bacteroidota; class Bacteroidia; order Chitinophagales; family Chitinophagaceae; genus Flavipsychrobacter. Next base: position 29,789 of record CANGMZ010000023.1, on the reverse strand, counting down.
ATGAATGGCTGGGTGTATAAGGGCTTCGATGTGACTTACGATAAGCTGGGTGTGTCATTTGATAAAATGTATTATGAAAGCGATACCTACCTTTTAGGTAAGCAATTGGTTGAAGAGGGGCTGCAAAAAGGTGTACTCTTCAAAAAAGAAGATGGTTCAGTATGGATAGATCTGAAAGACGAAGGTCTGGATGAAAAATTACTGCTACGTGGAGATGGTACATCTGTTTACATTACTCAAGATCTGGGCACTGCCAAGTTGAAATACGATCAGTATAAATTAGATAAATCAGTCTATGTTATTGCAGATGAGCAAAATTACCACATGCAGGTATTAAAGCTCATTCTTAAGAAAATAGGCGAGCCTTGTGCCGATGGTATTCATCACCTGTCTTATGGCATGGTAGAGTTGCCTACAGGTCGTATGAAGAGCCGCGAGGGTACTGTAGTAGATGCTGATGATATGGCCAATGAAATGATTGCATTGGCACGTGAACAAGCAGAAGCAGCCGGCAAAACAGAAGGATTTACAGAAGAAGAGTTAAACAAACTATATGCTACAATAGGTTTGGGCGCACTTAAGTTTTACTTGCTGCGTGTAGATCCTAAAAAGAAGATGATTTTTGACCCTAAGGAGTCTATAGATCTGCATGGCTTTACGGCAACATTCATTCAGTATGCACATACTCGTATTTGCTCTATTCTCAGAAAAGAGAATCTGCCGTTGATGCCAACTGCACAGCATTTTGCATCGTTCCGACTTACTGAGGAAATTGCGCCTTTGGAAAAGAAACTAATATTGCATCTGGAGCAATATCCTTCTATACTGGCTGCTGCTGCCACTGAGTTCAATCCGTCTGAACTATGTATTTATGCCTTCCAGTTAGCACAAATGTTCAATTCTTTCTACGATGTGCATAGTATATCTAAAGCTGAGAATGAAGAGAAAAAACAATTGCGTATCATGATTGTAGTTATGGCAGCATCAGTGTTGCGCCATGCTATGCATCAACTAGGTATTGCATTGCCCGAGAAAATGTAATGTTGAAATAGCTACATACTAAAATTGCCCTTCTCTGCTGCAGAGAAGGGCAATTTTGTTTTATAAGATAATTTATACGTCTTTGCGGTTGTTAGGCTCTTGACCAATAACAAACGCGACTACAACCCACACAAGAAAGCCATAGTGTCTACATTGTCTGCATAGTCACTTAAAGATGGTTTTTGTGAATCCCCGAAAGGAATGCACCCGTGACCAATGATGGCTTGAATGGATTCATTGTTCTTTAGTCCTTCAAGCATTTCGGCCTTGTCGTCATAGTATTTATAATGTAACACACTTACTGCCGAGAAAGGTAAGTCGTTCTCTACCATTAATATAGATTCATTGCTCATGTAAGGTACTCTGTTGAGCAGATATATGGCCAGGTGGTAGTCATAGTTGTTTTTATACTTGTTCAGATCGGCATAAGCATTATGTTTTGTAAATGCCTTGAGTATTCTTTCAAATTGGAAATCTCTGGGCACACATACTTGTGTTACGTTCCTGCATCCCAAACCATAATACAGATAAACATCATCTGCAAACAACGCCAGTTCTTCGTCTGTTTCGCTGCCATCGAGTATAGCAACAGATGTCCTGTTTTTACGAATAATGTTTGGGTACTTACCAAAATATTGTTCAAAATAACGGGCTGTGTTATTGCTTCCTGTTGCAATATATGCCTCACATCCATTCAGTCGTTCCTCTATCGTTACCTGCTCCGATACTTCAGGTTCCCACTCACCCAACTTAGCCAATAAGTATGGGAGCAGTACATCGTCTTTAGAGGAAAGTTTTAATTTGAGGTAATGACCACTGACAAACCCGCAAAGAAAATCGTGAAAACCAACTAGCGGAATATTACCAGCCATTACAATGCCTACATTTTTGGGTGTGGCAGTTAGAGCATAGTTAGCTAACCATTTAGTCAATAAGTCTTTTTGAAGAAAAGTGTTGATAATATTATCAATAGCCAGTGTAATATGCTCACTTGTAAACCATGCATTTTTGCGGACTGCTCTATCTTGTGCTTCCAGCCAGCCTGCATCATTCAATTCCATCCATGTTCTCAGGTTACACAATAACTCAATTCTTCTATTCGTATCTATGGTCATTTCTTTTGTTTTATCAGATCAGCGGTTCACTATTCTTTTATTATGGTAGCGGAATACACTTCACTACATGATGAGTGGTGTATCATACCCACAAAATTAGTTCATTCTTTTGTGACTATGATGTTTACACTCATTGAGCCATTCAGCCGTTTACTTTCATGCTTACACTGTCACCTCATTGAGTCATTCACCTCATTGAGTCATTCAGCCATTGAGCAATTAAGCCATTTTTCTTGCAATTTCCCAGAGCACTACTCCTACTGCTACAGATATATTCAGTGAGTGTTTTGCACCCCATTGAGGAATTTCAATACATGCATCAGCAGCTTTTATAGCCTCATCACACACGCCGGCAACTTCATTGCCAAATATTAAAGCTATTTTTTCATTTCCGGTGTTAAGTTGCTCCAAGCTTATGCTGTTATGCGCCTGCTCCACTGCATATATCTTATAACCTGCTGCTTTGCAAGCATTAATTGCTTCTATTGTAGTCGCAAAATGCTGCCATGATACAGATTCAGTGGCACCTAATGCAGTTTTATGTATATCCCTATGAGGGGGAAGTGGGGTATAACCACATAGGTAAAGTGCTTCTACTGCAAAGCCATCGCAGGTGCGGAATACGGAGCCTACATTGTGCATACTACGCACCTCGTCTAATATCACTATTATTGGGTGCTTTTCGGCTGTGCGCATATCTTCTGCACTCAATCTGCCCAATTCCTCCATTGTCTTTTTTTGTATCACTATTACTTTCTTTTTATGTTTGCTGTAGCAATGCTACAGACTTAAAACGTCTTCGTCCCGAACGGGTCGGGACGAAGACAATATTTGTAAGTATTATTATTGATTATTGTGCTAATCTGAACCCGAGCGATGTGCTCTTAGTGTCAGGCGTGTATGCAGCTCTGCGGGTAACAGATACTTCATCTTTTTCGCTTTTCCAAGATCCGCCACGTACTACTTTAGAGTTGCCTCCTTGTGGTCCTTGTGGGTTGTTCGCATGTCTTTTAGAGAAGTAATCCTTACCATACCAGTCATTTACCCACTCTTCTACATTACCTGTCATATCATATAGGCCAAGCTCATTAGCTCTTTTCTTACCTACTGGGTGTTGGTGGTCATTGGCATTACGCTCAAACCATGCTATATATTGCAATACTTTACGACCGCTATATTTTTTAGGGTCTTCCATATTTTCTCTGGTACCACCTCTTGCTGCAAATTCCCATTCAGCTTCCGTTGGCAGACGGTAGCTTTTACCCGTCATAGCATTTAGCTTTTCTATGAATTTTTGAATGTCGTTCCAGCTTACGTTAGTCACAGGGCAATCATCACATTCATACTTTGAAGGGTTGCTGCCCATTACAGCGGTCCACTGTGCCTGCGTTACTTCATAAGCGCTTATTGAAAAATCTTTCAGCGACACCGTATGTGCAGGTCTTCTGTCCATTGCTGCGCTGTCATCTCCCAGATCAAACTTTCCACCTTTTACATTGACCATATCAACAGTTACCTGTGCTTTCTGATCTTTTTGTTTTTGGGCAAAAGCCGGCTGTAACGATAACAACATAACAACAGGCAATAACATTTTCTTCATAGACTACTTTATTTATTCTGAATTCAAAAGTAAAAAATCAAAATTGTTTTTTATACCAAATTCTTTGCATTGTGGTTAGCTTACTATTTCCAGTATCTTGGTAGGGGCCATGTTCGCATTTCTCATTGCTACATTTCTTGCCACAGCCTGTGCCAGATTCGTAAATGCTTCCTTAGTTACCGGCTCATCATTAATAACGGCTGGTACACCCTTGTCGCCACCTTCTCTTATGCTCTGTACCAATGGTATTTCGCCAAGGAAAGGAAGATCAAATTGGTCAGCCATCTGGCTTGCGCCACCCTTACCAAAGATATAATATTTATTGTCCGGTAATTCTGCGGGAGTAAAATAAGCCATATTCTCAACAATGCCAAGTATCGGCACATTGATTTGTGGTTGTTTTAGCATCATAATAGCTTTACGGGCATCTGCAGCAGCTACAGCTTGTGGTGTAGACACAATCAGCGCACCTGTTACCGGTATAGTTTGTACCAGTGTAAGATGCACGTCACCTGTTCCAGGTGGCATATCTACTACCAGATAATCCAGTTCTTCCCAATATACATCTGTAATAAACTGCTTGATTGCAGAGCTGGCCATAGGACCGCGCCATATCACAGCTTGTTTCTCATCGATAAGTAAACCTATTGACATTGTTTTGATGCCAAAACGCTCAATAGGAACAATCATACTTTTGCCATTAACATCGGTCATTTTAGGGCGTTCTTCACGTATGCCCAGCATGATAGGAATGGATGGGCCATATATGTCTGCATCCAGCAAACCTACTTTTGCGCCTTCTTGTGCCAGACCCAATGCCAGATTAACTGCAACTGTAGATTTACCTACACCACCCTTGCCCGATGCAACAACTATGATATTTTTAACACCCGGTAATACTGATTTATTATCCTTACGATTACTGTTTACTTTGGCAGTTAGTGTTACATTGACTACCGCTGTTTTATCTACCAAATGATGAATAGCAGTGACACATGCTCGCTCTATCATCTCTTTCAGAGGGCAGGCAGGTGTGGTCAATATTACTGTAAATGATACGTTTTTACCGTCAATAGCTATGTCTTCAATCATGTTCAGCGTCACCAGATCTTTCCCCAGATCCGGTTCTTCTACATTGCTCAGCGCCGCTAATACTGCTTCTTTTGTTATCATGTAAACCTTTGTTAAAGTGCTTTTTCTGCTTCGCAAAAGTACATTAAACGTACTTACTTTGTAGTGTTCTGATGGAAGTTTGTTTCATTTTTTAGCTATCAGGCAATAAATAATATTTACATTTTTATTGATTCAGGTTTCCTGTTTCTCATTATAATCGTAACTTTGATATACATGCGGATGAATATTATTTCATATTGCCTTTTATTTGTTGTTTGTCTTTTTGAAGGGCAGAGTGTGTATGCACAAACAGATTTTGATAATGTCATTCAGATCAATGGTGTGATAATGACTGCAGACAGCCTGAGAGGGGTGCCTAATGTCACAGTGTTGGTGAAGAATAAGAACAGAGGTGTAGAATCAGCTTACACCGGTGTATTTAGTATTGTTTGTTATAAAGGAGATACGTTACAGTTCAGTTGTCTTGGTTTTAAAACAAAAGAATTTCCAATCAGTAAAAATCTGTCAGGTGACTATTATTCTATGGTTCAGTTGATGGTTCAGGATACGTTCTACCTGCCTGAAAGTATCATCCGCCCATTGCCTACCCGTGAGGGATTTGATTATGCTTTCTTGCACTGGCGTATTCCTAATGATCGTTACGAAATTGCTCGTCGCAATACAGATGCCTATATTTTGCGTGCATTAGCATATACTTTACCTAAAGATGGTCACGAAGCACAGTCTGCAGCTATGCAGCAAGCTGCAAGAGATGCCGTATATTATGGTCAGCAACGTCCGATGAATATTCTTAATCCGTTGGCTTGGGGTGAGTTCTTTGAAGCATGGAAACGTGGTGATTTCCGCAAAAAGAATAATCCATATCTGAATGATCAGAATTCTTCTTATTAATATTCTTTCTATTATTTACTGAGACGTACAACAATTCTCAATTGTACTAACGGTAATGTCATTATACGATACTCTGTATATACTTTTTGATGCGCTTGTTCTTAGCTAGGATAAAAACAAGATCTAAAATGAATGGCAGTTTAGAAAGGGTTCTTTGTGCTTTATAGCTGCTCATCAATCCATCTACAATAGCACGCTGCAATTCTGCATCATATTGCTTCATGAAGGTTTCACTGAAGTCATTTTGCATGAATGTTTTGATGATCTGGTCTGCAGTTATCTTACCGCTCAATACTGCATTACCCATGCCGGTTCCGGATAGCGGATTTGATAATGATGCAGCATCTCCCAAAAGCATAAATCTATTTCCTGATACTGTGCCAATTGATGAGCCAAGAGGAACACCGAAACCTTCAAGCGGACTTATCTGTTCTGCATCAGCAAATTTTTCAGTTAATTCAGGGCTTTGTTTGAAATAATCATAAAAGGCGTCTTTCAAATTGATTCTCTTTTCTGATATATCACTTGATAGCAGACCAAAACCAACATTAGAAATATGCCCCTGCGTAGGGAAAACCCAAAGGTAATTCAGCCCGAACTTAGAGTTAAAAAACACTTCGCTGGTAACATCATCTGTATTTTTTACATTGCTGTAATAGGCCCGTACAGCGCCCAGATAATGCTTCCTGTCTAGTACTTTAACGGTAAGTTGTTTGGCAACGGTTGAGTTCGCACCATCTGCACCAATAATCATCTTCCCGGTGAATACGGTGTCTGAGTTTTTGATAGTTACGGTAACGCCATTATCATCTACCGTAATCTTGTCGGGTGGGGTAGCTGTATATACATCTGTGTCAGATTTTGCTTTTACCATTGAAAGCAAAAAATTATCCAGTTCCAGTCTTGGGCAAGTATAAGATTCATTGACCCAATCAAATACCATGCTCTTGCCCTTATAATGAATACGGGTATGTTTTAAAACCAGTGTCTTTGGAAATTGTTTGAACTCCTGTTCAAATTCAGGAACGATAGAAGTGAGCGTCTCCACAGCCTTTCTGTGCATCAATTCTCCGCAAACCTTATCTCTCGGGAATTCACTTTTGTCTATCAGCGCAACTTTTAAACCGGTCTTTCTTAATGCTAAAGCACAGCTACAGCCACCGGGGCCTGCACCAATTATCAGCACATCGTAATTTTTTCTAACACCGGTTTGCTCGTTCATAACTATGACTTTCAGATCAAAATCTCATGTGAAGTTATACCAATCGTTGTACTTTTTTCTTTATCCATTCGTATCGGGTCAACCAAAAGACTATATCTAATATGAATGGAATCTTTGAAAATAAACGTTGTGCTTTATAGCTGGCTATTAAATCTTTGTATATGTTTTGTTCAAGTATAACATCATATTGATGCATGTATTCTTTACTGAAATTATTCTCTTCAAAACACTTTTTTATTTGGTCCGCTGCCAGTTTGCCACTAACAACTGCATTGCCCATTCCTGTACCCGAAATAGGGTTAGTGAGTGATGCCGCATCGCCTATCAACATAAACCTGTCTCCGGATACTATTCCCATTGCAGATCCCAATGAAACACCGAAACCTTCTAATGGGCCCTCTTGTTGGGCATTTTTAAACTTTTCACCTAGTTCCGGAGATATCTTAAAGTATTCATAGAAGGCATCTTTCAGATTGATTTTCTTCTTCGAGATGTCGCTAGATAGCAGTCCGAAACCCACATTTGCCATGTTGTTTTTTCCCTGAACTGGGAAAACCCACAAACAGTTGAGGTGGAATTTTGAATTAAAGAATACTTCAGAGGTATCGCTCCTTAGATCAGTAATATTGGAAAAGTAGGTTCTGACAGCGCCCAGATAATGATCTCTGTTTAGGGTTTTGTCAGCCAGTTGCTTAGCTACGACTGAGTTAACCCCATCTGCACCTATCAGCAATTTGCATTTGAAAATAATGTCACTGTTTTTGATAGTCACCGTTACAGAGTCTGCAGCTACAGTATATTTTTCAGGAGTTGTTCCTGTGAAAACGGAAATGTTTGCTTCTTGTTTTACTCTGTTGAGCAGGAAATTGTCAAACTCTAACCGAGGGCAAGTATATGATTCACCAACCCAGTCATAAACTATGCTTTTACCCTTGTAGTGCATGCGGGTATGTTTCAACACCGATGTTTTAGGATATTTTTTAAATTCCTCTTCAAATTCTGGAACAATAGAAGTGAGCGTCTCAATAGTCTTACGGTGCATTAATTCACCACAAACCTTATCTCTTGGAAATTCACTTTTGTCTATTACCGCAACCTTAAGTCCGGTATCTTTCAGTGCCAATGCGCAGCAACTTCCTCCAGGTCCGCCACCTATGATAATTACATCATACTCTTTTATTTCTGCCGCATTGCCCATTTAACTTATATAAGGCATTAAGCCTGTTTTGTGTAAAATTATATCTTTTTATTTAAACAAAACTGTTTTTAGTCAGTTCTAAGGTATTGGTTTTATGCTGATGGTCATAGGTTTTACAAACAAAAAAGTTCAGACCATGAGCCTGAACTTTCCGTTGAACTAACAAAAGCTCAATTATTTGTTTTCTTTAAGAAAAGTAATCGATTTTTTCGTTACGAAATCCTTCTTCTGTAAGAATAAATCTGTTTTATCTTTAGGAATACGCAATTTATAATATGGCGTAGCATAAGTATGATTCAGGAATTGATCATAATCGGGGTTCCAACGAGCCATCAACTTTTTATCTATACCTAAATCAACAGCAAGTACCTCAAAAGATACTGGTTGGTCTATGCGTACAATACTCATATTTTTTAGTTCTTCTTCAGTAAAAGAAGGTTTTTTTACTATTGCAACCACAGGTGCAGGAGTTGTAGCTGAAGTAGCAGTTGCAGGAGTTCCGGGTTTCAACGCCAATACCGGAGCTGATGGTTCCTTCATTGTTATTTCTTCTTCCTTCTCCTTGCTGAATTTGAAATCAACAGGTATACTTCCCAAGCTGATAAACTTACTCAGATTCTCAAATATACTAGCCGTAGCAATGAAGGCCAATACGTGACCTTGCGTTTCGCGTGGCAGATATTCCTTAATATCCCAGAAGTTATGGCTGCCGGTTTTTTCAATAGCCTTAAGCACAGGTGTCGGGCCGCTATTATAAGCAGCTACCACAAGCAGCCAGTCATTAAGTTGGCTATATAACAAATCAAGATACTTGGTTGCAGCAGCAGTAGATTTATTCCAGTCTGTACGCTCATCGTTTTTACGATTTACGGTAAGACCCATCATACGTGCTGTTGTTTCCATCATTTGCCACGGACCAACTGCACCTGCATGTGATACTGCTTTATGGTTTAAAGCAGATTCTATCACCGCAAGATATTTTAGTTCTTTAGGCATTTTCTTTTGCTCCAGTACATTGTCCATCACGGAGAACGGTGTTGCACTATTGCTTTGAACGCTGCTCAGGGTGCGGTTGTGCACTTCCATATACTTGCGTACAAAATCATTGACATATTCATCTTTTTCTCCGAAGTATGATTTCTCACCCGCCAGAGGAACATGATTATAAGTTAGTTTTTCCTGATTGTTTGGCTTTGCAGCAGGAGTGTTGCTAGCCAGTAAACCGGCGCCTGTTTTAGGCTTTATGCCAGTGGTACTCTTTGATGTTGAATCTGCTTTACTTGTTTTTACAACAGGTTTTACAGAAGTTTTTTGCTGAGCCATTGCTGGCAGAGCGGAAACGGTAATGAAAATACTTGCCAAAAGAACTTTACATTGCATGTTTGATCGTTGTTTAAGCGGTGAAGCATGCAACCCTTATAAGGGAAGCCTACAAAAAATATTGTTTCTATTCGTGTTGTAACAGCCTCTGATATTAAGCGTTGTTATTGGTCGTCGTGTTAGTATTGGTATTGATCTTTTCTTTTTCTTTCATTCCTGATTCTATCTCAGTTTTGATACCATCTTTCGCTTCGTTGAACTGACGGATACCTTGTCCTAAACCTTTAGCCAGTTCAGGTATTTTCTTACCACCAAACAACACAACTACGATCAGCAATAACACGATCATTTCCCCGCCAGAAGGCATCCAGGTAAGCAATAATGGACTCACGTTTAACATTGTCATACAAAATTGAATTAAAAAAGTTTCTTATTTAGTTTCGTAGGGTTAACGCAAAGCTAAACGTTTTAGCCCATAAAAATGCCATTATGACCCTCAAAGTTTAAACTTTAACACTTGAAAACGCTATAACTACACTCCTTTAATAGGTTAAGTATTTGATTTAACACTATTTATTGGAGCTCTTTATTTAAGGTGCCGGATGTATATCTTCTCCATTTTTCCAGTACTTCGGTCATATCCGCAGGCAGTTCTGAATCAAATTTGATAAACTCTCCGGTTCCAGGATGCTTGAACCCTAGTTCTTTAGCATGCAACGATTGTCGCTTGATAATACTAAAGCAATTGTCGATAAATTGCTTGTACTTACTGAACACCGTACCCTTTACTATTCGGTCTCCACCATAAGTTGTGTCACCAAATAGCGGATGCCCAAGGTGTTTCATGTGTACACGTATCTGATGTGTTCTTCCTGTTTCCAGTCGCAATTCTACCAATGTGGTATAGTTAAATCGCTCTAAAACCTTGTAGTGTGTTATCGCTTCCTTGCCATAATCGCCATCAGGGAAGGTATCCATGATTTTACGGAATCTCAGGTTACGACCTACCGGAACATTAATAGTTCCTTCATTTTCTTCAAGATCACCCCATACCAACGCTATATAGCGTCTGTGAACGGTATGCGCTTTAAACTGAGCAGATAGGTCTACCATGCTCTTTTCAGTTTTTGCAATAACCATAAGACCTGTAGTGTCCTTGTCTATACGATGCGCTAAACCAACTCTAGGTAGTCCTGTTTCTACATGGTTCTGTTGCAGATACCATGATATACCATTTACTAATGTTCCGGTGTAGTTACCACAAGCAGGGTGCACTACCATTCCTGCTGCTTTGTTGATGATCAATACAGATTCATCTTCATAAGCTATGTTTAGTGGAAGTTCTTCTGGTATAATTTCTGTACTTTCAGGACGGCGGGTATCATATACTACAATATGCTCCAGTGGTCTTACCCGGTAGTTCGACTTTACCTTCTGGCCATTGACCAGTATCATCCCTTCGTCAAGCGCCTGCTGCACCTTGTTACGTGTAGCCCCAACAAGCCTTACCATCAGGAATTTATCTATGCGTATTGCTTCTTGTTTGGCATTGGTTGTCATCTGAAACCTGATCACAGGTTCATCACCGGCCTCTACGACGTCCTCTTCCGGTTCTTCGTCGTCCCAGGTATCTTCCGGTATAAAATCTTCACTCATGTCGCAAAAATAGTATTAAATGCTCCAATGACCTAATAGGAGGGCGTAACTTACTTCAGTGGTGTTCTTTGCTTCCACTTCGTATTTTCCATTGCTGAAAAATATTTCACGAACCATTTGATAACTACTTCCGGCATGTACTCCATCTTTATTAAGTAATTGAGGGTACGTGCCTGAGCACCTAGACTGGCTTTAGCATCAAATGAAGTTCTACCAAGTTGCAATTGTTGTTTTTGCAGAAGAATTGCCCTTTCAAGGCCGGAGAATAAAATATTAAAGTAGAGCTGATACGTGCCATTCAGTGCATAATCAAAGCCAACATAATACAAGTTATAGTAATCTTTTCCAATGAATGCGGTATAGAAGGCAATCATTTTACCATTTTCAAAATAGCCGGTTACCTCAAACGCTTCACCGTATAACTTTTTCAATGCACTAAAATACTCGCTGCCAGGCTGGGTGAGGGTAAATGGCTGCTCCCTTACTACTCCGGTGAACAGACGGTTTATGTCTGCAGTATGGTTAATAATTTCTTTTTCTGTAAGCAATTTTACTTCAAGCGAATTTGCCGCATCTAAAACCTTATTTGCTCTTGCTTTATATTTTCGGCTTAGTGCTTCTGTATAGTCTTTCAGAGAATGCCAATTTGGGTTAATGGTCATATCCATCACTTTATCTTCAAAAGGCATATTGTAACCATTGGCGGTCAATACTTTATGCGTGACATCAGATAGTTCAGGCAGCTCTTTTAGTATAATGGCTGTGGCACATTCTTGTGCCGCAATTTTCTCAGCAATTCCAGCTATTACTTCTGTTGCTTCATCGCTGTTCAACTCTTCTGTGTTATAACAATAGCTGAGTGTTTCGTTGCGCAGCACACTACCAAGCACAACTACCTTTGCTTTTTTTAGATTAACGAAAAACTTGAGTATGCCTTTTACAAAGTTGCTATTGTTTTCCAGATTGAAGTTGGTTGATGTAAGCGTAAATAGCTGGAAGTAAGCAAAGAGTATAGGATGTCCGTTCTTCCTTATAATCACATATCTGCTGGCAACCTCCGGTAGTGTTGCTTCGAGTAGTGCATAATAGGAATATGATAACTCCTGAATATTGGCTTTGTTGAGCTCAGTCAGGTCGCTTTTAATATCTGCTACATGTGCATGTATTGTATACTGAATGGGGGCAGTTGCGTTTTGAGTTGCAGGAAATAGTTTTTTGAGCAATGAAACGGCAAGACAATCATCGAATGTACATCGCTTATCATTTAACCCTAAACTTTTGTGTGCTATACCTGCTATACCCATTGCCCCAAAAGTAAGGCGAAAACTGAATTGTAAGTATTGATATTGTCATTAATGGTGCTGTTGTTTATTCTATACACAAGCCTAAAATGCTACTTTTGGCTGTTCATACAATAAAACCTTCCGATAATTTTTATACATTGCCTTATGAAATACACGCTACTCATTGTTTTGGCTTTTGTCACATCGTCTGCTTGGTCGCAGGCATTGTTCAAATACGACTATAAAGATTGTCAGCCGGAAGATATGTGCATGTATTGTGGTGATACTGCTGCTCGCCCAACTGTTAAGTTGACAAAGTACTTGCAGAAAAAACTAAATCGTGCGCAGTTTGAGTATAATGGGAGAGGGCAAAAAATGTTGTTTCAGGTATATATCGATGTTTCGGGTAAATTGTGCGTGATAAGTGTTGACGATAGGCATGAAAATGCAGCTTTGAGAAAAGATCTTAGGCTTGAGTTGAATAATATGACTTTGTGGACTCCCGCAACTCAGAACGGTCACCCAATCAATTCAGGTATGATTCTTGAATTCACTTTTTACAGAGACTACTTCGATATCCGCTACATCAGTAAGCGCACAATGTCTGATGGAAGAGTAATCTAATGAGCAATTATCTAAACAAATTAATGAATATTGCATATTTATCCCTTGGTAGCAATGAAGGAAATCGACAATCGTGGATGGAGCAGGCTATTGATTCGCTCAGTGTTCATGCAGGTAATGTATTTGCACGATCTGCGTTTTATGAGACTAAAGCCTGGGGATTAACGGATCAGCCTGATTTTTTGAATATGTGTATTGCATTAGAAACAATGTTGTCACCTGTTGATTTATTAACGGTCATTCAGAATACGGAACTGCAACTGGGCAGAACCCGGACAATTAAGTGGGGACCAAGAACGTTGGATGTCGATATCTTATTTTTTAACAACGAGATAATACAGTCTGAGGCACTTATAGTGCCACATCCTTTTGTTCAGGATCGCCGTTTTGTACTCATGCCTTTGGCTGAAATTGCTTCAGGGTTAGTGCACCCCATAATGAAGAAGACCGTCGCGCAACTCCTTGATGAGTGCCCCGACGGTCTTGAAGTAAAAAGAATCAGTTAAGTCTATTATACCAAAATCCCTGCAATAGTTGCTGAAAGGTATGATGCCAATGTTCCGCACAATAATGCCTTCATTCCCAACTTTGCTAAGTCAGCTCTGCGTTCTGGTGCCAATGCGCCTATACCGCCAATCTGCATACCTACGCTGCTGAAATTGGCAAAGCCACATATAGCAATAGTCACAATGGTTAGTCCGCGTGGGGTAACAACATTGACACTATGCGTAGTCAGGTTTTTGAAGGCAAAAAATTCATTAATGGTGAGTTTTTGTCCCAGAAGTGTAGCCACGTTCTGTACATCTTCGCCCGGTACACCCATAACATAAGCAAATGGGCGGAATATGAAACCGAAGATCATATCTAAAGAGAGAGTAGGGTATATGCAACCGAGCAGAAAGTTGATCATTGCAAAAAGAGCAATGAAACCGATCAACATCGCAATTACATTCATGGCAATTTTAAAACCATCTGCTGCACCATGTGATATAGCATCTATAAGGTTGGTATATCCGCTATCAATTTTCAGTTTTACATCACCCATTGTTGGTGAAACTTCCGTTTCGGGGAATACGATTTTTGATATCACCAATGCACCCGGTGCTGCCATCAGGCTGGCTGCCATAAGATAGTCGGGTCTGGCGCCCATGTTAGCATATACGATTAATATACCGCCGGCTATACATGCCAAGCTACCACTCATTGATGCTAATAACTCACTTTTTGTCATTGTTGGCAAGTAAGCACGAATCATCACCTGTGCTTCTACCTGCCCCACAAATGCACTTGCTACATTACTTAATGCCTCTGCACCGCTTACACGCATCACAAAGTTCATAGCCTTTGCAACTATTGATACCAGCAACTGCATCACTTTGAAATAATACAGTATAGCAACAAGCACACATACTAAAATGATTGTAGCAGTAACATTGAAGGCAAAAATGAATCCCGAACCTACTCCATAAGCAATGGTTTTGTCCGGACCATTCATTACACCTAAGCCACCATATACAAAGCCAGCACCTTCCTGTGCGAAACCTTCAATTTTTTGCATGCCTTTTCCCAGCATCTGGAAGAAATTATTGACTGCCGGAACTTTTAATACCAGCACTGCAATAACCATTTGCAGGGTAAGTCCGCTGAACACCAAACGGTAGTTAATGCGCTTTTTGTTGTTTGAAAACAAGAAAGCAATACCCAAAATCACAATAATGCCAATGATACCTGTAAAACGATCCATCTATAAAAATCAGGTTAATTAACCTGCAAGATATAAATGTATGCGATACTGACAGCTACATTTTCTAAATTTGCACCTTTATACTAAAAAAATATTTCCGGTAACCCGGGTTTAACATCCTTAAATGATACGAGTAGGTAAAATAGTAGCAACCCACGGACTGCAAGGTGCAGTAATAATGACGCATGTAGCAGGTGACTCCCGCTGGCTCAAAAAAGAGCATGTGTTGATGATTGAGATGCAGAAAGGCAGTTACATTCCTTATTTTGTATCAGACTTCAGGGCTGTTAATGATAAAGAGTACAATGTAAACTTCGAAGACCTCGATAAGGTGGAAAGTGCGAAGAAATTGGTGGGCAAAAGTGTTTATGTAGACGAAGCATTACTGGCCGGTTATGCCAAAGAGTCTCCACTATTATGGATCGGCTTCTCTATTACAGATGTGCATGTAGGTTTATTGGGAGTGATGGAAGATGTGATGCAAACCCCTAACCAATGGTTAGGTAAGGTTATTTATAACGAAAAGGAAGTGTTGATACCGCTGTTACATCAATTCATTAAAGAAATTCAAATAAAACAGAAAAGGATTATCATGGAACTTCCTGCCGGTTTGATGGATGTTTATATGTAATAGCACTTACTATTGAGATTTTCTCAGTGTTTCCTTAACCAAACGACAAGCCCTGAATGGGCGAAATAACACAGGATGCACTAATACTGCTTCCGTAATATACGATAAAATGCGCATAGATATAATAACTGTAGTGCCTGAATTGCTGGAAAGTCCTTTTAACCACTCTATACTTAAACGAGCTAAAGAGAAGGGTTTACTTGACATACACATTCACAACCCTCGTGAAACCACGCCTTATAAACAAGGTCAGGTAGACGACTATCAGTTTGGTGGTGGTGCAGGTATGGTCATGATGCCTGAGCCATTGGCTGTCGTTCTTGATAAACTCAAAGAAGAGCGCACTTACGATGAGATTATCTTCATGACGCCTGATGGGAAGCTGTTTGATCAGAAAACAGCTAATAGATTATCTATGAAAGGTAATCTGATCATTATTTGTGGTCATTATAAAGGAATCGACGATCGAATTCGCCAGCATTATGTAACTATGGAAATATCTGTAGGTGATTATGTACTGAGTGGTGGGGAGCTTGGTGCCGCTATTGTTGTAGATGCAGTTGGTCGTTTAATTCCGGGTGTACTCAGTGATGAAACCTCTGCATTATTCGATTCTTTTCAAGATGGGCTACTGGCACCGCCTGTTTATACTCGTCCTGCCGATTTTCGTGGTTGGAAAATACCGGATATCCTACTTTGCGGTGACCCTAAAAAGGTGGATGAATGGCGCCACGAACAATCAATAAAACGCACCGGTGAACGCAGACCTGAGTTGCTGAAAGATATGGAGTAACTACCCAAAAAGTATAAATGAGTTATTCAGGATGGTGATTGTGACAGTGGAGCAATCACCATTTTTACAACATCACTACAGCCTGTTGTTCAAAACAGAAACAACCGATGATTTTATTTAATAAATCGTTTCATCTCACGTTCCACCTCTCGGTTTTTCGTGCTTTCACGTTTGTCGTGTAATTTTTTCCCCTTACCCAAGCCGATCTCTACTTTCGCAAAGCCTTTATCGTTGATGAAAATACTCAACGGAACAATGGTTAAGCCCTTTTCTTTGGCTTTTTGCTCCCATTTGCGGAGTTCTTTCTTTGTAAGGAGTAATTTGCGGTCGCGCACTGGAACGTGGCTGATATAGCCCGCATTGATGTATATAGCTATATGCAGGTTCTTCAACCATAACTCACCATGACTGTAAAAACAATAACAATCATTAAAGCTTACCTTACTTAGTCTCACAGATTTTATTTCGGAACCTGTAAGCACTATCCCGGCTTTGAGTTTGTCTTCAATGGCATACTCAAAGGTTACGGGGCGGTTTTTAATATATACGTTAGCGTCAGACAATTAGGTGTATTAAATTAATCGGGTAAATGGTTGTTTGTTACTGTAGTCTATGAGTCAGTATACAGTAAGAGAGGATAAAGAAGAATAAAGTAAGTTAAAGAACAATTTGTATTTACATAGTCATTGTGCTTTAACCTACTATTCAACTCCTCTATTTATATAATTTTATTCTCCGGCTATTTCAGCGGCATCTTTTACAAACCACTGCACAACCTGCGATAATTTCAATTTCAATACTTTTCTGTTCACGATAAAGTCAAGGAAACCATGTTCCAGTAAGAATTCTGATCTCTGGAATCCTGCCGGAAGGTCTTTCTTGATGGTTTCTTTGATAACACGTGGACCAGCAAAGCCAATAAGTGCATTTGGCTCAGCTATATTAATATCACCCAGCATAGCATAAGATGCGGTAACACCACCCGTTGTAGGGTCTGTCATAAACGATATATATGGTAAGCCTGCCTTAGCCAATTGAGTAAGTTTTGCAGCCGTTTTAGCCATTTGCATCAGCGAGAACGCACTTTCCATCATACGTGCACCACCTGATTTAGTGATGATCATAAATGGTAGTTTATGTTCAATTGCATAATCAATACCTCTGCTTATCTTTTCGCCTACCACTGAACCCATAGAACCACCAATAAAGTTGAAGTTCATGCAGGCAATAACAATACCTCTGCCATTCATGTTCCCAACACCTACAGTCATTGCGTCTGTAAGCCCTGTTGTCTTCTGCGCCTCTACAAGGCGAGAGTCGTATGGTTTCATATCCACAAAGTGGAGCAGATCTTTGGGCATTATATTACCGAACAATACCTCATACTCATTGTCGTCAAAAAGTATTTCAAAGTATTCTACAGCATTGATACGGTTGTGGTAGCCGCAATGCGGGCATACATACAAGTTATCGCTCAGCTCTTGTTTAGTATTCGTAGCCTTACATTCCGGGCATTTATGCCACAGTCCGTCAGGAGTTTCCTTTTTTTCTTTCGTAGATGTGAGTATTCCTTGCTTGCTACGACGGAACCAGGTTGATGACATAATTCAAAAATTAAGAGAACAAAGATAGGGGAATAGATTTTACCGCAAAGCATTCTGCAATTTGTTTTCCTGCTTAAGCAACACCCATGCTAGTAAAAAAGCCCGTTCCTCAATGGAACGGGCTTTTTTATGATTTATTTCAATAATTATTTACGCTTTTACTATCCAGTTATGTTTGTCTTCTTTACGCCCATAACGAATATCAGACAACTCTTTTTTCAGCCAGTTGGCAGTTTCCCATGTTTCTACCGGAGGTAGCTCCATCTTAATGTCATGATACGTAAGTGCAGCTATTGGTGCAATAGATGCGGCTGTGCCTGTACCAAATGCTTCTTTAAGTTGACCTGCTTTATATGCTTCTGCTATTTCGTCAATCGACAAAGTTCGCTCTTCAACCTTCATTCCTTTTTCACGCAACAATGCCAATACGCTATCGCGGGTTACACCTGCGAGTATTGTGTCGTGTTTGATATCTGGTGTTATAACCGTATCTCCTATTACAAAGAATACGTTCATTGTACCTATTTCCTGTACATATTTATGCTCAAAGCCATCAGTCCATAAAATCTGATCGTAGCCCATTTTCTTAATTTCCTGAGTAGGATACATACTCATACCGTAGTTACCTGCTGCCTTAGTGAAACCTATACCACCAGGGAATGCACGTACATATTGATCTTGTACATAGATAGATACCGGCTTACTGTAATAAGGACCTGCAGGGCTGGTAATGATCATGAACATGAATTTTTCAGCAGTCTTAACGCCAATAAACTCATCTGTTGCTACCATGAACGGGCGGATATACAGAGCAGTATCTTCTCCGGTTGGTATCCAAGCCTTATCAAGGTCTATCAATGTTTTCAATCCCTCTATGAACAAATCTTCAGGTATTTCCGGCATTGCCATACGAACCGCAGATTTGTTAAAACGTTTCCAGTTGTCGCGTGGACGGAATATCAGTGGTTCACCATTTGGGCTCTTATATGCCTTTATTCCCTCAAATATCGCTTGACCGTAATGGAAAAATGTTGTTGCAGGACTTAGTGACAAGTTATGAAAAGGCATTATCTCAGGCTTTCCCCATTGTCCGTTCTCATAATATGCTATCAGCATGTGGTCAGAGTATATTTTCCCAAACTGTATGTTGGAGAAGTCGACTTCGCTTATTCTGCTTTCGTCTACGTTTTTTATGCTGATATCTGTTGTAGAAACACTCATATTCCCTTTCAATTACTTGATTTAAAACGTTTAATTTTGCGCAAAGAAACAACTTTTTCTCATAATCAGGCAATCAGATAAAAATGAGTAAGTACTCACTTTTGGTATATTCTCATTTATTGACTTTCTTTTTACGATACATTGCCTGTTTATTTGTTTATTTTAGTGCCTTTATTATTTGTTTATGAAGATTATTAACACCGACATTATTCCCGCTGCTAACGATGTTTTCTGGCAAGACAATTCTTTAACCGAGGGTTTATCTTATCGTCCTGTATTAATTCTTACCAGTGAGTTCGACTCAGGTAGCGCGGAAGAGGAGCAGTTGATAGGTATATTGAAGTCAGGTTGCAGATTAATGGAGGCGCAGTATAATCTCATTCATCTTAAACAGGATACGCATATTGCATGGCACAAAATGAGAGATCAACTAGAGCCTCGTGTAGTTTTGTTATTCAATATTTCACCCGCTCAGTTGGGTATCTCTGCATTAATGCGACTGAATTTCATTAACAATTTTGACAATTGTTATTGGATCCCAACATTATCGCTCACACACATTATGCAGGATAAGGAGTTGAAAGGCCAGCTTTGGAATAATGCGTTAAAGCCAATGTTTGTTGAAAAGACGCATGGCGAGGTATTAGTAAAAAGAGGTTAGTAAATAGAATATTGTACATAAAAATAATGCTTATTCATTGTCAGCTCCTGAGGAAATACTGAAACAATATTGGGGCTATAACAATTTCAGACCCCTTCAAAAAGAGATCATTACATCTGTAGCAGATGGTAAAGATTCACTTGCATTGTTACCCACAGGTGGTGGAAAATCAGTATGTTATCAAGTGCCGGCATTAATGACAGAAGGCTGTTGTTTGGTTATATCTCCGCTTATTGCACTCATGCAAGATCAGGTAAGTAGGCTGGAGCAATTGGGTATTTCTGCAGCAAGTCTGCACTCCGGCATGTATTATAAAGAGGTAAAGCAAACACTCGACAATGCAATGCATGGTGCATATAAACTGCTTTATGTTTCTCCGGAAAGGTTACAGACTTATCTTTTTCAGGACTATTCATATAAACTCGATCTCAATCTAATAGCAGTGGATGAGGCGCATTGTATATCACAATGGGGGCATGATTTCAGACCCGATTACCTCAAAATCGCGGAATTAAGACAACATTTCTCGCAAACACCTGTATTGGCGCTTACCGCAACTGCTACTATTGATATTCAAAAGGATATTGCCACGCAATTAAAATTGAAGTCACCGGCTGTTTACAAACAAAGTTTTGCTCGTAAAAACATTTTTTATGAGGTGCGGTACTCTGAAAATAAAAATGCCGATACGCAGGAGGAGATCAATAAATCTTGTAGCATCATTTATTGTCGTAGCCGTAAGCAAACAGAAGCAACCGGCAGGCACTTGCAGCAACAAGGAATTGAAACTGCCGTTTATCATGCAGGTATGCTCAAGCCGGAGCGAGATAAAGCTCAGGCTTTGTGGATGAATGATAAAGCCCCGGTTATGGTTGCCACAACCGCATTCGGTATGGGGATTGACAAACCCGATGTAAGAACTGTTTTACATTACGATGCCCCCGAACATTTAGAAGCATGGTACCAGGAAGCGGGTAGGGCAGGTCGTGATGGAAAGCAGTCGTTTGCACTTACATTATATAACAGCACAGATATTAAAAGGCTTGAAGAAAGCACCGCGCTTCAATATCCGCCTGAGGCATATTTGCGGAAAGTGTACCAGTCTGTAGCTGAATATTTACAAATACCTATAGGTGGTGAGCCACATAAATATTACTCTTTCGATATTTCTGACTTCTGTAACAAATTTTCGTTTCAGGTTGTACAGGTTATTTATGCATTGAAATTATTGGAAAGGGAGGGCTTATGGACGATGACTGAAGCAGTCTATCTGCCCTCAACTGTTCAATTTTTATGCAGTCGCCATGTACTTGATGATATGGGGGCATCTCATCCCAAGATGCATTATATTATTGTAGGCTTATTACGCATGTACAATACCATTTTTCATTTTCCAACCCATATCAGGGAGTTCGCTGTAGCACGCCAACTAAGACTTAAATATGATGAGATAGTTCATGCACTGGAACAGATGCATAATATGGGGTTAATTGAATACAATAAGAAAGGGGATGGACCTCAATTGTTCTTCCATCATGAGCGTGCTGATAGCCGGCACCTCATTCTTGATCTTAATCGCATGCATGTACTCAGAATGCGTCATGAGGCAAGAACAGAAAAAATGATAAGTTTCCTGAGTAATACAAATATCTGCAGAGAGCGTTTTGTATTGGAATATTTTGGTGAAACAGAAGCAGAAAACTGCGGACATTGCGATATTTGTAAGGGAAAGCAGCATAAGGGAATGCCATTAAATACAATAAAAGAATCGCTATTCAAGGCATTAATGAAGGGTAATGCTACTTTTCAATCAATTACCGAAAATTATACTCCCGCTGACAAAGAACTGGTAGTTGTGCAACTCCGGAATATGATGGATGAAGGGATAGTTGTTATAGATGAGAATGGAATTTTGAAGTATAGAAGAAGCTAATAGGATAATAAGAATAGTTAACCCAAGCATTGAAACGGAATTGTATAAATTAGTGGGTAAGAAACGTGTGTATGAACGCAGTATATTTAATCAGCAATAGCAGTAATTGGTTGCCTTTTTTGTGGGTATTAATGGGTGTTGGTGTAATAGTTTATATTATTGATGCAGGAGTAAAGTATATGAAAAAACGAAAAAGGGCCAGGTTACTCCGGTATGAACAAGAGTTTTTAGAAAAACTGCCTGATAGCAGTATCAAACATTTTTCTGCAAACTGAGATTGATATAGTTAAAATTATGCCTGATAATTGTGCTATGAGCAGAAGAAAAATATTTAACATCATTTGGCTGTTGGGTTTTGCTTTCATTATATTCGGAGAATGTTACACATTCTATGACAAGGAAGTGGGTAAGTTTATCTTCACATACATCGGTACTCCGTTAGTCTTGATAGCTGTAGGTGTAAGACTTGTATCTATGAGAACTAAGTAATTTCAAAACAACCCGGTTCAATATTTTTCCTCTTAACGATGATGTCATCGTTGTCAATAGTATACCAGACTAGTAGGCAATAGTGTAATTATCAGGGAATAAGTTAATTTTGCACATTCTAAAATCACAAATAACCAAGTATTAATGAGCCGGATTTATTTTGATAATGCTGCTACTACTGCTCTTGACCCGGAAGTGTTGAATGCAATGATGCCTTTTCTGACTGAAAAGTTTGGTAATCCTTCTTCTGTTTATTCTTATGGCAGAGAAACCAAACTGGCTATTGAGAATGCTCGTAAGAGTGTAGCGCGTATTCTTAATGCGAATCCGGGTGAAATATTTTTTACTTCCGGTGGCACAGAAAGCACAAATACAGCAGTTAATGCAGCTATCAGAGATTTGGGTTGTAAACATATTATTACCTCGGCTATAGAGCACCATGCTACTCTGCATACAGTTGAATACTTGGCGCATAGTGGTCAGGCTAAGTTGAGTTATGTAAAACTTACAGACAATGGTCACATTGACATGGCGAATCTGGAAGAACTACTTGCCGGTAGCCCTGATAGAACTGTTGTTACTCTGATGCATGCCAATAATGAAATTGGTAATCTAATGGATATTAAGGCGGTTGGGGAGTTGTGTCGCAAATATGATGCAATATTCCATTCAGACACCGTTCAAACTGTTGGTCACTATCCATTTAATTTGAAAGATATTTATGTACACTTTCTCAATGGCGCGGGTCACAAATTTCATGGGCCAAAGGGTGTGGGTATACTGTATATAAATGAGAATGTGCATATAAAGCCGTTCTTGAATGGAGGTTCTCAGGAGCGCAATATGCGGGCCGGCACCGAAAATCTGTATGGTATAATAGGTTTTGCCAAAGCTTTGGAGATGGCAACTGAAACGTATGAAAAAGATAGTGCGCATATCAACTCTCTGAAAACATACATGGCGAAGCAATTGATGGACAATTTCGAAGGTGTTCAACTCAATGGCGATACGCATGGTCGTAGTCTTTATACAGTACTTAATGTTTCCTTCCCTAAAACGGAGAAGTCAGATATGCTGCTTTTTAGCTTAGATATGGCAGGTATTTGTGTAAGTGGAGGTAGTGCCTGCACCAGCGGTGCCACTTCACTCAGTCACGTTATCAGATCACTGGCTAACGGTCAGTCAGACAATATAGTTCCTATCCGTTTTTCTTTCTGTAAACATAATACAATTGCAGAAGTGGATATGGTTATCGAAAAGTTGAAAGAATTAGTATAGTTATTTATAGGTAATAGTGCTACGCAAAGATCAAAGAGATGATGGCTATTTTACTCCGGCCATCATTTTTTTGATCTTTTCTGCATCTTTAAACAATATTGCAGCCTGTAGTCTGTATTTCTTATTACTCTCCGGAATTTCTTTATTGTCTTTATCTATCCATTTCACCATATCACCATCATAGAAATAATAACGATTTGTGGTTCTTACAGTTTTAGAATCATCATACCAAGTACTGTCGCCATCTGCTTTGGCACGTTCTTCAGTAACGTATATAGGTCTATTGTAAGTATATTCTTCCTGTATTACACTAATCAGGTTATCATCTTTAAAATAGTACCGTGCATCGCTTCTGGCACTTTCTCCATAGTAAACGGCTCTTACCATAGCCAGTTTTTCGTCTTTAGAATAAAATGTTACCGAACCACCTTCGGTTGATTGTGCGGGTAAGTCTATTGTCTTTTGTTGATAGGAAGTAAGGTGTTCATTGATGTTTTTACATTCTTTGATGGTGTCATTAATATCATCTTCTCTACACGAATTGAGCGACAGAACGAAGAACAGTGCAATGGTTAGTAATCTCATACTATTATATTGAAAGGCTAATTTACTCATTTTTATGGCTCAATCAGAATTACCTTAAACTTAATGCGACAGCAAATAATGTAGTATCGTTATATTCTAAAAATACGTTTTATAATAATGTTTTAGATATGCTTTATGTCTTTAATGTATGTGGTTTTTAGTAGTTTTTTGACCGTTCATGAACTTTTTCGACCGTTCGTGAACTTTAAACGGTAATGATTCATTCCTCGTAGTAGATTGCACCATGTTTGATACCTAAACAAACGCTATTAATCTACAAGGGTGATTTTATTTAGGTGTCAATTCAGTTTCGTTTTGTGGCCCTTGTAAATAATAGATCTTATTTATGCCTATGACGAAAAAAATACCCACCTATGCTCCGGCTTGCCGGAGCATTTTCGTTTTATAGCATTTATGTTATTGATTTCATTATTCTGCATTAGCCATAATGCACAATTAGCTTACAAGGCATATTTAAAATGCCCTGTAAGCTAAAATTGCTGAATGTTTTATGCTATATGTTAGCTCTAGTAGTTCTTGTTGAAATTATTCTGATACCCACCTTCGCTAGATGAATTATTGAAGTTCTGATCTTGCTGAGGGCGTGGTGTTGTTCTTGGCTTAAATGGACGACCACCAGGGCTCGTGCCATAAGACGTAGGTTTTTGACCGTAAGATGGTTTCGGCCCATAAGACGGTTTTTGACCAAATGGTCTTGCCTGCTTTGCAGAAGGACGTGTGTTAGTGCTTTGTTTTGCTTCTTTTACAGAGATAATATTTCCTTCAAAATAACTCATGTCCAAGTTGTCGATAGCATCCTGAGAACAGCCCAAGCTACTCATTTCTACAAACCCAAAGCCACGAGACATGCCTGTAGCTGTATCAAAAATTACTTTGCTGGACATGATCTCACCAAATTCAGCAAATAGTACACGGAGCGCTTCAGCGGTAGTTTCCGGATTGAGGTTACCAACGAAAATATTCATATGCGTTTATATAGATAAACTAATGGTTAGTAAAAAAGAGTAAAAAGTATTACAAGATAAATCAAATTTACAGGATTACCCGCATTTTATATTGTAACTGCATTATTTTTTTAGAAAAAAATCTGCTTTTTTTAGAAAAAATAATCAGCACAAATGTCTCATGTTGTTATTGTAATTACGATTTTTATGCTGACAAAGTGGTAAAATAATAAACTAGTATCTTTCTTTTACATTGTCTAAAAACAAAATGTTTTGGAATAGAATGCTGCCCCGAAATTTTATTCTGATTTTACCAACCCAGTATCGTTTTTAGTTTAGCCATACCACTTTTACTAACTAATGCTTTTGCTCCGCAGTGGAGTAGGGCTACATGGCTGTCTTTTTCATAGGGCTCTATTCGCGATAACTGGCTTACAGGAATCAAATAGGAACGGTGAACCCTCACAAATTGCTGTGGGTCCAGCGATTGTTCAATATGTGACAAGGTGCTTTTTTTCAAGTAAGTGCCTTCCTTTGTTACTATTTTCACATAATCATCACTGGCTTCTACATAGTAAATATCTCCTGCCGGAATAATTCTTATAAAACCATTGTCTTTTACTACTAGCCTGTGTTGGTAACCTTCATTGACATTATTTTCTATTACCGGTGCTACAGAGGGTAATTTCTTATCTGCGGCTTGTTGCAGCCACTTTTGCATGGCTTTGTCAAATCGGTCGCGTGTAACCGGCTTTAAAATATAATCTATAGCATGTGTTTCAAATGCTTTCAATGCATACTCGTCAAATGCAGTGGTGAATATAACCGATGGCGGTGCATCCAGCAGTTCCAACATTTCAAAACCATTTACTCTTGGCATTTGTATGTCCAGAAATATGAGGTCCGGTTTCAACTCCTGTATTGCCTTAAATCCCTCAAATCCATCTGCGCACTCAGCTATTACTTCTACTTGACTATATGACTGCAGTAAAGATTTGATCAGTTGTCTGGCCAGCTGTTCGTCGTCTATAATGATAACTTTATACATGGTGTTGTGGTATTTTCAGCGTAGTGGTAAAATTATTTTCGTTTTTGGTCGTCTCAAGTAGGTCAGTTCTGGAATAGAGTAAATATAATCGCCTGCCTACTCCCGTTAGTCCGAAGCCGGTGCCCTTAGGTGGTTGAGAATCCGGGTCAAATGGGTTGGAAATATGCAGCAGCAACATCCCTTGTTCTTCAATGATGTTTATATTTATGGTCACTTGACCAGTTTGACCATACAGACCAAATTTGATGGCATTTTCTAATATTGGCTGAAACAAGAAAGGTGGAATGGTGGCTTTTTCACTAAACTGTTTTTCGAATACAATATTGAGTCGGTCTCCAAATCGTACTGACTCTATTGCCAAATAGGATTCTATATAAATGATCTCTTCGTGAATAGGTATGATATCCTCTGCTTCTCTCCTTACAGAACCACGCAAAAAATCAGATAGTTTACCTACCATTTCTTGTGCCCTGTCCGGCGATATCATCACCAGTGCGCTTATAGAGTTCAGACTGTTGTATAAAAAGTGGGGTTGCAATTGTTGTCTTAACTTAAAAAGCTCGGCATCTCTCAGCAGCTCAGCCGCATCTGCATGTTGTTGAAAGCGACTGTTGAGTGCTTGTATATTTTTGCGAAGTGCCGCATTAGTACTGAGCCAAGTATAAAATACCCATGTTAATGCAAATCTTACCGGCATAGTAGTGCGCAACCATGTAAAATAGGCTTGGTTTTCCGGCCCTTTTTTTATCCACCAACTGAGTACTTGCATTTCCGCAAAAGATGATGCAAGTGCAAAGGCAAGCGCCAATACTAGCGCATAAGAGTATATAGTTACCTTAGTAGGGTAGGCTCTGATCAATAATATGAAACTCCAAACCGACAGGCTCAGAGTAACCATACTGCAAACAGCGTCTGCTACAGATAATTCCCAAGTAAAACCTTGAGTGGTGTGCAACATATATACATGCACGGTGGTACCCAATACTATGAGCAAAGAGACTATCCAGTGAATGTTTTTATTAAAAAAGCGCACTTTGGTTGATGGAAATATTCAAATAAATGTAAATAATGCAATCCCTGCAGGTTTTATTATGCAGTCCATAAAGGCGCAGCTACCATTTCAGGTTCGTGAACCATCGAAAATAACAATCCTCCGTTTTTGAGTTCAATTGGTTGCAGGTCTTTAACTGCAAGCATTCGCCAGCATATTGTGCGGCCATGTCTGTCTATAAAGGTTGCTTCTTCGTTCATACCTGCTTTTCTGGCTTCACTGAGTGCAGTGTCTTCACTTTCTGCATATACCAGTCTCCATTGTTCTTCATACTGGTCAGTTGGTAAACCTTCGCATTCTATTCTATAAACGATTTGTGCTGTAAAAGATTTCATTGAGTGTGTGTTTTATGAGTGGTTGGTCTGATTAATATGATTTGATCTCTACATTGCCAAAGGCACAACTGCCTCTCAGTATCAATGTCTTTTTGTTCTCACTATTGTTTGCAGTTTGTAATATTCTTTCATCTTCCACATTGCCGAAAGATGGGTTGATTTCATTTTGTATATGCCAGTGTGCTGGTACAATAATTTCCACACCTCCAAATGATACTCTTAGGTCAAGTACTGCACTCTCTTCTATGTCAGCCTGCATAAAGTTCATCTCGCAGCCGCCGAAGGTTACTGAAACAGTACCGTTTTTAAAGTCCTTTGAA
This sequence comes from Chitinophagaceae bacterium, assembly GCA_947454715.1. Taxonomy (GTDB): domain Bacteria; phylum Bacteroidota; class Bacteroidia; order Chitinophagales; family Chitinophagaceae; genus Flavipsychrobacter. The sequence goes on along the minus strand of CANGMZ010000023.1, from coordinate 2,047 downwards.
GTGATCATCTCTTTTCGGCCACCAAAAGTCACATCTATATTGAGATTATTTTCTGCCGTTACAGAGTTGTTTATTTTGAAATTAGGTTTACAAACGGTGCGGCGTGGTCTGAAGGCAATTGCTAAACCCCCTATAATCAATGCCGCCGGCCATATATAATCATTATACTTAGGGTAGTAGTCGTCAATAAGGTTGGCTCCACCTATCAATATCAAAATCCACCATGCCGAATTACGGAAATTGTTTTTGATACCGATTAATACACCTATTATAATAAGTATGAATGGCCATTCTGTAACCCATTCAAAAGGGATATGTAAGGCTAGTTTAAATATCCATAAGATCCCCAAAATTGCAACAGCTATTCCAAAAAATGCTCTGTTACGTTGTTTGTGCTCCTGGTGTTCTTTCATTTGCTCCTGCCATTGAGGGTCATTCCAGTCACGATTTCTAAAGTTTCTTCTGCGCATATCTGCTTAATTGTACTGTAAAAGTAATTACAGCAAATACCGTGCGAAAGTTCTATTAGGCGAAAAAAATGTATCTGTCGGTAAATGGGGGCTATCTGTCGGTAAGCAATCATTGTAGCATTACTTTTCAATGAATGTTTAATTATAATGGGGCGATAATTTGCTTTGTAATCTATTGGAAGTCAATATTGATGAGGGTTTTAGTAGTATTTTGTTATTTGAAATTAACTTTATTTTGCGCTAAAAGAGGTACTTTTAGGTGCATTTTCACACACTGCACCTGAATAACCTGCTACATGAAAACATTTCTATTAAAGCGAAGTCTGTTTCTAAACCCTATATTGATTTCTATTTTATTTATATTGTATTTATTTTCATGTAATTTATCGCATAAAAGTAAAGATCATCCTGTATACTTCAATCCTGTTTTCGATACTGTAGACCATCTGGTGAGCTCAGGGCATAGCAAAACTGCATTTACTCGTTTAGATTCTTTTTATGCAGTTTTTCCCGATCCCGGGTTCTATGATATATATAGAAAGTATTTCTGGAAAATGAATGTTTCTATTGAAATGAATGATTTCATTCAGGCCCACAGTTATGCGGATAGTATTTTATTGGTACTTAATTCGCATCAAGATGAATGTAAAATAGAGTATGCAGAAGCCTTATTTGCAAAGGGGAAAATATTGGTGCAGCTCAATGAGTTCAATAAAGCATTTGAATCTTTTTATGAAGGGAAAGAATTCATTGAGCAGAAAGGTGATTCTTGTGCTTTTGCAAAGTATAACAGGTCTCTGGCTTCTATTCGTTATATTCAAGGAAAGTATGTTGATGCTATTAAGTACATGAAGCAAGCATATCTTGTATCTGCAAACTGCGATAGTAATGACTATGTTGCTTCATTTTTAGAGCGACAGGGTGGATTAGATAATATCGGGCTTAGTTTCGATAGGTTACATCAATACGATAGTGCAGTTGTATACTATCTTGCAGCACTCGATTTTATTAATAAGAATGAATATCGGTTTCCCGGAGATGCTAAGTCTATCATTGCCTGCCGGGCAGTAGTAAATGGGAATCTGGGTAATGCTTACATGCAACTAGGTAATTTTGCAGTTGCAGAAAAATTGTTTGCAGAAAATATCGCAGCAAATTTGAAACTGGGCTATGAGAATATGGATGCTCAGTTGACAGAAATAAAACTCGCTCGCTTATATATCAAAGAAGGTAAATTTAAAGAAGTGCAGCCTTTAATGAAACACATCCGTGATTTACTTGATGTTAACCCCAACGTAGAAGAGGAATTGGCATGGCGTAAAGCGAATTGGACCTATTACGATACTGTTGGCGATATTCCTAAGGCCTATTACTTCCATAAGCTCTATGTAAGAATGGAAGATTCGCTCGAAACTGCCAGAAAAGAGTTGCCCGGTGCTGATTTCAATAAAACATTTGATCATCTGAAACAAGAAGGACAAATTGCTGACCTTAAAAAAACTAACCGATTTAAAGATGTTTCTTTATTTGTGAGTATTTTAATCTGTGTTATGGCCAGTATTATTATGTACTTGGTT
>CANGMZ010000022.1 GCA_947454715.1 Chitinophagaceae bacterium | reverse complement strand
ATATACCGACAGGTTTATAATGCACGAGAAGATGAACATCTTCTGTCAGAGACAGACAACGTGACTTGCGTGCTTACAAGACGGGGATTGCTGGCAGCCGCCTACAATGCAGGCAAGGAATTATTATCAATTCACTATGCTGCATACGGTAAGGAGCGCCCGATATGGGAGATTGATTTTTTCGAGCAACTGTTTGCTCAGGAGCCATTATTGATTAGACAAGACAGAATAAACAAAGTATTTTTTCATAATAGTATCAATCTGATAGTTCCTGAGGAATTATATGATGTGCAGGAAGCAGAGAACTGGTTAAACAGTATTCACTATACTGAGCCCAACGACAGCATAGTGCACCATCATCTGAATAAAGAAAAAGCATACTATCTATACAATATACCTCATGGTATCAACGAGCTGGTGAAAATCAACTGTCGTAATGCAACGGTTGCACCATTGGCAGTTTACCAATTTGAAGGGAATAGCAACCAACAAACCAGGTTACAGTGTTTTCTTACCAATGAGCAAGCATGCGTCACCCTACATCATAACAACACATTGCTCTGGCATCGCATTTTTGATTATGCGAACGCTACTGATATAGCTTATGAAACGAGATTAGTTTGTGCTGAGCACAAAATAAATGCAGATAAGATAATAGTGCAATGCAATACCCTCAGCGCAACAGAATATGCAGTTACAAATGACTTGTCACAGTTTTTTTCCAGTATTACAGATGGTGAGGGTCAATTTATAAAGGCATTGTGGGGACCTACCTTGTCTTTAGTAAAACAGTTGGCCGCATGCGAATAATAGGTGGTGAATTTGGTGGCAGAAGATTCAACCCTCCTGCCAATATACCGGCAAGACCTACTACAGAGTTAGCCAAAGAAGGGCTGTTCAATATTCTCAATAACAGTATTGATCTTGAAGGAATTAAAACGCTAGACCTATTCAGCGGTACAGGTAGTATTACTTATGAGCTGGCATCGAGAGGAGCGGCACAGATGACGGTAATAGAGCGTGACGATAAAAGCTTCGCATTCATAAAAAAAACGGCAGCAGAGCTGCACATAACTGATAGAATAACATTTATAAAAGGAGATGTTTTCAAATATCTGAAACAATGTACAGATCAGTTTGATTTAATATTTGCAGATCCTCCTTATGCTTTGGCCAATATCGATGAAATACCAGAATTGATCTTTAAACAAAATTTGCTACTGCCTGGCGGCACTTTTGTAATGGAACATGCAGCAAGAAACAATTATGAAAAACACCCTAATTTTTATAGGCTAAAAAATTACGGCACATCATTATTTACAATTTTCACACAACAAAACGAATAATATGGAACGTATCTGCTTATTCCCGGGCACCTTCGACCCAATAACAAAAGGGCATGTTGATATTGTGGACCGCGGAGTATCACTTTTTGATAAGTTAATTATTGGTATAGGTACTAACTCTTCTAAACAGCCTATGTATAGCATAGAGCAGCGTATAGAATGGATTAAGGAGATATTCAAAAATGACCCAAGAGTAGAAGTAGCTGCTTATAGCGGATTAACTGTTGACTATTGTAAACAAATAAATGCCAATTATGTGTTGAGAGGCATTCGTTATATCAGTGATTTTGAATATGAAAAAGCTATAGCTGATATGAACAGGATGCTTGCACCTGAAATTGAAACCATTTTCCTCACCTGCTCACCACTTTACTCTACTATATCTTCCACACTTGTGCGTGATGTAATACGTAATGGAGGGAACGCGCGTATGTTTTTGCCAGATGAGGTGAAAATCTAAGATTTGTTTATTGAACTTAATGCAACCCTTTCTGATCAATCAGAAGGGTTGTTGCATTTTTAGCCCTGCACACGACGTGTCAAGGAGTGTAAACGCCGGAGAAAAATACGCACCGGGCGCAATGAAAGTAAAATTGCTATGATCATCGATTTGATTAAGTGAAGTGAGTATATAAGTTATCAGGCCGCTTTCATTTGCTTTTCTATCTCTTGTCTTATTATTGGTACCAATGGCGCAAATTCATTGTCTGCGGTTGTGACCCAATTATATTTTTTTGTCAACGGATTAGCCACTGCCTCTAGAATAAAAATCCCTCTGTCTTTGACTTCGCAAGTGAAAAATTTTCCTGATGGAAGTATTTTTCCTCTTATCTCTATATCATAACATGCTTCGTTGAACAGTATGCTAATGGGAGAAATTATAATTGAACGTGTATATTCTGTATGCATAGCTAACGAGTTAATAATTTGCAAATAAAAATTTCATTTACTATTTTTAAATAATACCTTAATCATTTGTTAATGCAATTTAAGAGAATAAATATGAAATACCAGCGTTTACAGATATTATTAATAATTATTTGAAAAATAAAGTGAAAGAGGCTTTTGTATTTGAATTATAGCAATATCATTGAAGTATCCAGATTGTCCAAAAATTGACTTCAATACCTATTAACTGCAAATACTGCCACTCAAAAAAAATCTGTTCAAAAAAACCATTGTCATCTCATTGTCGTAAGTACTATAGTTCAAACTTAAAAACGACAGCTTATGAGAAAAGGAATAATCAAAAAAGCAGCAATAGCGAGCATGAGTTTACTCGTGTTATTAACATGCATATTGTCTATACATATATATATCGTAACCAGACATAAAGCTCCTGATGCCAACACAGTAGCATTGGCACGAATTGACATGAAACAAGATATTACACAAGCAGATGCAGATAAGATAGGAAAATGGTTGTCTGTACAAAAAGGGGTCGAACACTATCTATGTAACACCTCAACTAGCATCATCATTTTCAGCTTTCATCCTGCGGTAATATCAGCAAATGATGTAACGAACAGAATGTGTGCTACACTCCACTATAAAGGAGTACGATATGTACCAAGCGAAGCAGAAATGAAGGGCGGATGCCCTGTAGCAACTACATCAATCTCTTACAAAGCATATAGTTTCATAAAGAACATTTTTTAATCAATCACCATAACTAAAAACAAACAACAATGACAAAGACAAACAACATGACCAAAGCATTATTATCGACAGTTGTTGTAGCACTAGCTATAGCAGTATCGTTCCTGTCTTCCTGTAAAAAGAAAGACTCAACGTCGACTCCTGTAACAACAATGACACTTTATGACTCCCTAGGCGGAACAACAATGGTGGCAGACCCATACAACCCCGGTCAAATGGTAGAAGCCGGAAGATTAGGCATAAGAAAAGTAGTAGATAGCACCATATTTGTGATTGCCGGAGATACCGCTATCAACAATTATTTCACTGTATTACTAGCAGAAGTAACAGGTGGAAACACTACAGGATTCTCGGCACTGAGTAAAAACCTAACAGATTTTTTCTGTGTAGCAACCGGCGCAAAAAACTTCACCTATGGAGGCAAGAACATGACTGCAGCACACGACCCTGCACAAAATTCAAGAATGAATGGCAAGGCAGATAATTCAGACTTTGATGCATTTGTAACTGATCTGGTGGCAGGTGCGCATAAAGTAGGCCTATCAGATGTAATAATAGGCCGTGTGGTTGCTGTGGTTGGTACACTGAGGTCACAAGTAGTTCAGCGATAATTTTTAAATTGAATGAGTTTTCAGGGTGCCTTTCCAGGCACCCTTTTGTATTAGTATAAGATGAAAATAACCACAATGAATAATATCAATGTAAAGGAATAAATTTGTTGATATAGTATGACAATAAAACAAGCTATTGACAATGATCCGCAACTTATCTGGAGACAACTGTACTAATTATGAATGGATAGACTTATTGGCCCCAGAACACGGCGAGGTACATGAAATAGCAACTAAATATGGACTTCACGAAGAATCAGTCAACGACTGCCTTCAACCGGGTCATTTGCCAAAATTTGAACGCTTTAAAGGATACACCTTCATTATTTTAAGAGTATACTACCCCGAAAAAGATGAAGAAGCAGATACCGTACAAGAGCTCACCAATAAGATAGCCATTTTCATTTCAGATACATTCATTATTACCCTACACAGGAATGAATGGAAACCACTACAGCAAATCAGTGAAGAATTTGTAACCTCAGGGGAATGCAAGAACCCGGCACATGTGCTCACAGAGATTGTAAATGCGGCGTTACACTCGTTTGATGAACCGGGAACAAGACTCACAAAGCACATTGAGTTTTATGAAGAACAGGTGTTTTTGAAAGAGCGAAATGTATCATTTTTGAAAGGCTTGTATTTTATTAAACGAAAGCTCGATGTAATTAAAAGATTATTATTGCTATCGCATGACATCATTGATAAAATAGACCCTAGAGATGGCTCTAACGCATATACCAGAGAATGTAGAGACTTATATGTAAAACAACAAAGTATCTATGATTCCCTCTTGGAACAAACCAACCAACTCCTCAATATCTACTTCAACATTTCTGCTCAGCGCACAAATGAAACGATGCGGGTATTAACTATATTTTCGGTATTCTTTATGCCATTAACTTTCATTGTAGGTGTATATGGTATGAACTTCCAATTTATGCCGGAGTTGAAACAAACGTGGGGTTATCCTGCTGCGATGGCACTTATGGCAATTGTTACAATGCTGGTTTATGTATGGTTCAAAAAGAAAAAATGGATGTGATACAAAGAATAAGCGCATACTGCTTTCAATATCAGTATGCGCTTACTTAAATAAAAAAAATTACAAAGCTAATCCCAATACTTTATGTGTATGCGCTCTGGTCTTAGCTAAAAGAGCTGCATCATTTGCCAACGACTGACCATAAGATGGTATCATAATCTTTAGTTTCTTTAACCATTCTTCAGAATGCATCTTTTCTTTAAAACAAGTATTTAGCAATTCTAACATTATAGAAACTGATGTTGATGCGCCGGGTGAGGCACCCAATAAAGCAGCTATAGAGCCATCGGCAGCACAAACAACCTCTGTTCCAAACTCTAATACACCACCTTCGTGTACATCTTTTTTTATCACCTGTACACGCTGGCCGGCAACTTTAAGCTCCCAATCTTCATTTTTGGCTTCAGGGTAATATTCCCTAAGCTCGGCCATGCGGTCGTCGTTAGATTGGATTACCTGCCCAATCAAATATTTTGTAAGCGGAATGTTGTGTAATCCGGCTTCTATCATTGGTAGAATGTTACTTGCTTTAATTGATAGTGGCAGATCGAGATACGAGCCTTCTTTTAAGAACTTAGTAGAGAAACCGGCATAGGGACCAAACAACAACTCCTTCTTACCATCTATGACGCGAGTATCTAAATGCGGAACAGACATTGGCGGAGCACCCACAGATGCTTTACCATAAACCTTTGCATGATGCTGTTCGATTACAGTTTCATTGGTGCACTTCAGCCATTGGCCACTAACCGGGAACCCGCCATATCCCTTACCTTCAGGTATGTGCGACTTCTCTAACAATGGCAATGACCCTCCACCAGCACCAATAAATACAAACTTGGCTTTTATTCGTTTATGTGTCCCTGTTACATTATCTTTCACATCTACCAACCAATGCCCTTCTTTATCCTTGTTAATATGCGCTACATCATGTTTCAAGTGAAGCGAAACATCTGACAATAAAGACAATTGACGGAATAGTCCACGAGTTAAGATGCCGAAATTCATATCAGCACCAATTTCAATTTTGGTGGCAGCAACATGCTGATCTCTATCTCTGCCTTGCATAACCAGAGGAATCCACTCCTGTAGCATATCGTGATTATCAGAAAACACCATGCCCTTATAAAAATGATGATCTTTCATGGCTTCAAAGCGCTTACGTAGGTATGCGGTATTCTCGTCTCCCCATACAAAGCTCATGTGTGGCACACTATGAATAAAGCCATCATTAACTGACAAACTGCCGGCCTCCAACAAATAAGCCCAAAATTGTTTTGACACTTCAAATGACTCAGTAATGTGTAATGCTTTTGAAATATCTATTGCACCATCCGTCTTAACAGGGGTGTAATTCAGCTCACATAGTGCAGAGTGCCCTGTTCCGGCATTGTTCCATGCATCAGAACTTTCTCCTGCAACCATATCAAGTGTCTCAAATATTTCAATAGAAAGAGATGGATCTAGCTCCTTTAACAATAGACCTAATGTGCCACTCATAACACCTGCACCTATCAAAACTATATCGGCATTTCCGGTTACCGGATGATCAAATATCATAGAAAAAATTTACGCTATAAAAGTATCTTAAAAACTGTTCCATCAATCAACTGACGACAATCGTTGCGACAAAATAATTTATTACCTTCACTAATCAATGAAAGAAGGCATAATTCCTATTCTTGTTTTACTGTCTGTGCTTCTTGCTACCGCTATGTTTAACAACAAAATCAATAGCCAAAAAGACGATGTAGATAAAATGGAGCAAGCGCTGAAAGGAGCAAAGGCAATACTACCGGCCGGCACAAATATCAGCTTCAGAAACATACCGGTAAAGAACGAACAGCAGTTTTGGGCAAGATATACACTTGCGCCATGCTATATGGCATTTACTAAACATAATTTCGATACAGTGCTTACTATCTGCCAACGCCAACTTGGAGATAGTGTTAACAATGACCTTACGCGTCAACAGCATACAACACTTTGGAGTAATAAAGATGATCAATATTGTTACTACTTAACCACTAAGCCTCGCACCGATGGAACTAAGTAACAGATACATCATATTTATACTCACTGCAATCGGTAGTATAAGCTGCATCTACTTTCTTTGCTTATTGCCTGCACTACCTATTTTTGTGCCTGTAATATCGAGTGCAGGTGGGCTATACTTTCTTTATAAGTGGATTGTACCGAACAAGAGTCCTGACATCTATGTTCAGAAAAAAATGACATGGGTGGCATTATTCATATTCACAATGGGGTTAGCTATACTTACTAAAAATGCACTGAATGCAGCCGAAAAACATGGCGGTTGGGACGCATGGGCTATATGGAACTACCACGCGCACTTCCTTACATCGCCACAACACTGGCAGCAAATGTTCAAAAGTGTAGAGAATGACCATCCCGACTATCCTTTACTACTACCCGGCATCAATGCATTCTTTTTAAGACTTACAACAGAAAAGTATCACCTGCTCATCCCGTTTGTTATCAGTATTATCACCACTATTGCCGCTCCGGTCTTAATATTCTCTGAATTTGTAAAAAAGCATCTTGTTGTAGCGTCACTAACTCTATTTCTATTTGCATATAATAGCTTTTATGTAGAAATTGGGATGTCACAATATGCAGATTCGTTATTGGGTTTATTCTTTTTAGCAGCAATGATCTGCATGGACCATGCGCTGGAACATAAAAAATACATCATACTTTCTGCAATGTTTTTGGGATGTTGTATTTGGACGAAGAATGAAGGTGCTATTCTTGCATTGATATTTTTTCTCTTTTATGCTGATAGATTCTTTGCATCCAGATACATCAAAGGCACACTGATTGGATTAGCAATACCGTTGATTTGTTTTATCACTTTTAAATTATTTGTACCTGTGTCTAATGATCTTATTTCAGGACTGGGGGCGGGCACATGGCAAATGATTACAGATGGGAGCCGTTACCAAATAATCTACGATCATTTTATTGAGAACCTTCAGGCGCATTTCCCATACTTGAAGAAAGCATTTTACGCATACCTTATCCTCTGTGTCTTGAGGAGAAAATGGCCGGACAAACAGATGCTTGTTGTACTTACTTGTTTAGCTGTGTATATGTCTATATATGTAGTTACAAGATACACGCTGGAATGGCATATTATTACCTCGCAAAATAGATTGATGTTGCAATTGATGCCGGCTATGGTATATGCTTTGGCTATAAAATTCAGTAAACTGAGACTATCGCAACCAGAGCAATATTCATTTAAAGTGGTGTAGGATTAAAACTTACTAACAAGTATGTAACGGGTTATCGTAGTTATCGCTCTGGTCTTCGTTTACAGAACTATCAATACATTTGAAATCTTTTTCCAGCAATAGAAATAATTGCTTACCATCTCCAATTTCTAAGTCATTACTATACCCTACTTTTTCTGTAGTTGTCCACTCTGTAACCATATCTACAGGCATGAACATAGTTATCTTGTTCCGTGAAAAAGATGCCGTAAGCGAATTAAATTGCGCACTACTTGCTAATGCATAAATTAGTGACACCCCGCCACCAAATTCAGTTTGCTCTTCGACATACCCTTTTTTACCCAGATTATCTACTTCGGTTCTGCTTAATCTTATACGAATAGAATTGCCTTTAATCCTGATTTTCATACTTACGAAATTACTACTCTTTGCGCACCTGAATAAATATTGAATCGCTTATCTCTTAAAAATCCTATCAATGTAATGTTCCACTCTTCTGCCATTTGCACCGCCAAACTGGATGGAGCACCAACAGCAGCAATCACTTTTATTCCTGCCATTGCAGCCTTCTGTACCAACTCAAAACTGGCTCTGCCACTCAGCAATAGAATATGCTTGTTTAATGGCAATAACCCCGAAAATAATGCGTTGCCAATTAACTTATCGAGTGCATTGTGCCTACCGACATCTTCTCTTGAAAGCAACAACCTTCCATTTATATCAAACAGCGCACAAGCATGCAACCCTCCGGTTTGTTCAAAAACGTCCTGATGTGCTCTGAGTAAATCAGGCAATGAAGTAACTAGATCAAACGTACATTTCAGATTATCATAAGGATAATCGTTCTGCGGTTCACAAACGACTTTAACGGCGTCTATTGACGCCTTGCCACAAACACCACAACTTGAGGTAGTATAAAAATTACGATCTAGCTTATTAATATCAGGCGACACAGTATCGATCAACGATACCACAACTACGTTCTCTTTAGGCATGAGCACAGATAGTACATCAGCCGCTTGCTTTATAATACCCTCTGTAAATAAGAAACCAATAGCCAATTCTGCATCATTACCAGGGGTGCGCATGGTAACTGAAATATTCTTTTCTATCCGCTTTATGCCCTCTATGAAACTCAACCTTATCTCTAAAGGCTCCTCTACTGCCAATATATCGTCAGCAATACTCAACGTATTGTTGTCCATTTTGGTAATGATAGTATGCGTAGTTGATTTTTGCAACGTAGTCGGTTTTACCATGAAATACTGTACCAAATTACGAAAGAAATCGCAGTGGCATAAATAGAAACGCCTGCTCATAAAGCAGGCGTCAAATTGACATTGAATATGTGTAATTATTTTTCCTTAGTGCCGAATTTAAGCTTGTAGTCATTGATACTGTGCATCAATATTTTTTTAGCCAAACGTGCGTTTTGAAAATCTTCAATCTTCACTACCTTATTTTCCAAACGCTTGTACTCTTCAAAGAAATGACGCAACTCGTTAATGAAATAAGGAGGTAGTTCGCTGATATCATTGATATGCGCTACACTCATATCATTAGCACAAACCGCAATTAACTTATCATCTGCTTCTCCCTGATCAAACATGCGCATAACGCCAATAATCTTTGCCTCGACAAGGCAAAAAGGTTGCATATCTATCTGAGATAAAACCAATATATCTAACGGGTCATTATCATCGCAATAAGTTTGGGGTACAAAACCATAATTAGCAGGATAGTAAACAGAAGAGTACAATACTCTATCCAGTTTCAACATACCTGTTTCTTTGTCTAATTCATACTTAGCCCGTGAGTTACGGGGTATCTCTATTACTGCAGTTACGGTGTCCGGTACATTGTCACCATAACTGACAGAATGCCATGGGTTGAAGTTGCTCATCGTTTCTATTAAAATATAAAGCACAAAATTAGTGCCTTTTCATTTGTTCTAAGCCCTTTAATTGCAAAAAGCCTCATAAAAACAGTAAAATAACCTAACAATTTTTGCTAAAATAGTATGCTTCAGTGATTGATAGGGCAATAACTAATACATTCGCTTATCACATAATAGTATTTACAATAACACAACAAGCTCTATTCTGCAGTATTCATTAAATCCAAAAACTCTTGTTCAGTAAGTATATTAACGGTACCCAGTTTTTTCGCTTTCTCTAACTTCGACCCTGCATCTTCACCTACAACCAGATAGTTGAGTTTTGCACTTACTCCACCAAGAATGTTGCCACCTTTTGCTTCTACCATGGCTTCTGCGTCGCTACGTTTAAACTGACTAAGAGTACCTGTGAATAAAAATGTTTTACCTGTTAAGGCACCTGTTGTCGCTTCTTCTCCTTTATGATGATTGATAAGATTTACACCTGAAGCATCAAGTTTATCAATCATTTCCCTATTCTCATGCCGATTAAAAAAATCAACAACAGAGGTAGCTACTTTAGGACCAATATCTTCGAGCGTCGAAAGTTTTTCTATATCCCAATCATATAATTCTCTGATGTTGGCTACAGCATTCGCTAGTGTTTTAGCAGTGGTCTCTCCAACAAATCGAATACCTAAACCGAAGATTAGCCTATTCAATGTTTGTGTTTTAGATTGGTCTATTGCCTGCTGCATATTTGTAATAGACTTGTCTCCAAAACCACCTAATGACCTTACTGTTTCCCAATCTATATGATAAATTGAAGGAACATCAGTCAACAAACCTTTCTCATAGAACTTCTGGATATTAGCACCACCGAAGTTGCGAATATCCATTGCATCCTTACTCACATAGTGTATCATGCGCTCTGCAACCTGCACAGGGCAACTAATATTAATGCAACGCCAAGCAGCTTCTTCAGGTTGTTTCTCCAGCACCGAATCACAAACAGGGCAATTAGTAGGGAATTTTATTTCTTCTTCATTTCCTGTTCGTAATTCTGTAAGGGGCTTTACGATGTAAGGAATCACATCACCGGCACGCTCAACTAACACAGTATCACCAATACGTACATCTTTCTCACGAACAACATCTTCGTTAAAAAGCGATACAGAAGATACTGTTACCCCACCAATAGGTACAGGTTCTATCTTAGCTACAGGAGTAATAGCCCCAGTACGCCCTACCTGAAACTCAACTCTGAGCAACTTACTGGTAGCTTGTCTTGCCTTAAACTTATATGCAACAGCCCAACGCGGGTGATGAGAGGTCATACCCATCTTGTCTTGCATAACAAAGTTATTGACCTTTATTACCAGCCCATCTACCTCAAATGGAAGACTATCTCTCCGTGCTTCAAATGCTGCGCAATAAGCAATAACCTCATCAATACGGGAGAATACCTTCATCTCATTGACCGGCGTGGGGAAACCCATATTATATAACCACCTAAGCGAACCATAATGTGTATCTAGCCCTTCAGGTCTTTGCGCTCCGGCAGCAAGTGTGTAATCACTTATATGATATAGTACTGCACTTAAACCTCTTTTACGCACCTCCGCAGGATCTAATATTCTTAGTGTGCCTGATGCTGCGTTGCGAGGATTAGCTAAAGGAGATAAACCTTCGGCTACCCTTTGCTTATTGTATGCTTCAAATACATTCTTATGAATTACAATCTCTCCTCTTATTTCTATCTGTTCTACCCCTTTTGCTACTAATGTTGCAGATAGAGGCAATGATTTTATTTGTCTGATGTTAGTGGTAACATCTTCTCCCATAACACCATCTCCACGAGTAGCGCCACGAGACAACGCACCATTTTCATATATAAGTGAAATACTCGCACCATCATACTTCGGCTCAACACAATATTCTATTGCATCTACTTCTGCAAGTTCTTTACATTTCCGGTCCCAGTCTGTCAGGTCTTCTGCATTGTAAGTGTTATCCAAACTCAACATAGGCACCAAATGGCTTACCGTTGGGAAGCGTTCACTTATGCCTTTTGCAATCCGCTGAGTAGGAGAATCTGATGTAACCAATTCAGGGAACTGGTCTTCTTTATGTTTCAGTAATTTAAATAGTGCATCATATTCCTGATCTGCAAGTACAGGCTCACTTTGCACATAATATTTCCAGTCGGCATAGTTAATAACCTCACGCAGCTGGTCTATCATCTGCTCCTCATTACCTGTCGGCAGTGTCAGTAAATGTTTCGCCTGATCATATAGGCGCTTCTCATCCTGTTGGGTGTACATAGATTGCAAAATAAAGAATTATTGACTGAAGAGTGTGATTACTTAATTACTTTTCAGATTAGTAGCTGCCGCCTTACCGGCCCTCAATGCAGGATACCATGCTGCAAGCAGCCCTATTGATACGATTGTACCAAAAACTAAAAGCGTATCGGTAAACACCAATTTTACGGGAAATGAAGAAACAATAAATGAGCCCTTCATTTTTATCAATTCGAAATGCTGCTGCAATAAGCAGATAGTAACACCCAACCCAATACCAATGAGCCCGCCGGCTGCTGACCACAAGACTCCTTCAAGAAAAAATATTTGCTTCACTAATGACGGTGTGGCACCCATAGCCCGGAGTATAGCAATGTCTTTTTGTTTCTCTAATACCAGCATTAACAAGCCACCTATCATATTGAAAGAGGCAATTGCCAATACAAATAAGAGAATCATATAAATTATCCATTTTTCACCGCCCATTAATGAATAAAGTGCTTTGTTCTGATCTGTAATATCCTGAACCTTATATCCTGAACCCAGCCTTTGTTGCAGGGCCTTTTTAAGCTGTTGTATTTTTGTGGAATCTGCTTTTATCTCTATGGAAGAATATTGTCCTTTAGCGTGAAACAGTTCCTGAACAAGCAATAAAGGTGCCAATACATACTTGTCATCAAATTCATCCTCCACTTGAAAAATACCTGCAGGGTGCACCTTCAATGACTGCAAAGCATTTAGCGGATCACTCTCTGGGTTTGGCACCTCAGGATTAGCATAATAAAGTAAAATATAATTAAATGAATTATCTACACCTGACCGTAAAGCATCTGCTACATTGCGACCAAGTATAGCTGTGTATGGGCTTCCAGCCGATATACTATCTACGCCTTCTATAATACTGTTACCTACCTCATTGACCTGGAAATAGTTATTTTCTATTCCCTTTACCATCACTATCTTTTGCTGCTTAGACGTTCCGGCAAATTCATTTTCATCGCCTGCCAATGCATTGTCTTCTATTACAGGGGCAACAAAACGAACACCATCCATCTTCTTTAACTCAGCCATACTGATGACTGAAGCCGGGAAAAACTTCCCTCTGACAACAGATATTTTCAAATCGGGACAAAAAGCTTTGTATTGCTCCTTTACCAGTGCATCGAAACCATTAAATACGGAAAAAACAATGATCATAGCAGCACTGCACACCGCAATTGCAGACATACTTATGCGCGAAAGCAAAGGCACCGCATTTGCAGTGCCCTTGCCTCTGAAATATCTGAATGCGATTTTGCCGATCATAAACAATTGCCCAAAAAAGTAAACTATTCCTGACCTGCCTCTCTTGCTTTACGCTCTTCACTTATTTGCCTGAATATCTCATCCATTTTAAATACATGATCAAGCGTATCATCTTCGTAAAAAGTTAGCTGAGGTATTCTGCGTAATTGATTCTTTACTCTGGCACCCAATAACTTACGCCACTCTCCTGAACGGTCTTTGATCTTCTCTAAAAGCGCACGAGAGTCTTTGATCTGAAAAAAGCTCAGATAAATGCGTGCTTCCAACAAATCGGGTGTTACCATCACTTTAGAAATAGATACCATTCCACCTTCTATGATGTTCATTCCCTCTCTCTGAAATATGTCACTCATCTCTTCTGCTATCAGCTGACCAACCTGCTTTTGCCTTTTATTTTCTTCCATAACATGTCAAAGATAATAATAAAGCTGCGCTCAATAGTCAAACAAAGCAAAAGCCCGAAAATTCTGCCCTAGATAAAGTATAAAAATCATTATTTTAACATTAACACTACTTTGGTCATAATTAAATATAACTGTGCCGTACATTAGCTGTCTCAATACCCAAACCTGAGCGTTCATGCACACCGATGAGCTTTTTAATGCCCGTAAAGTAACCAGAAAAAAAGAAACTGTGCTCAACTTCGGCTCTACCGAAGATGTCAAAAATCACAATGATCTCTATCATAAGATAGTTGAAGACAGTGATGCGATGGTATTTACCCACGACTTAAAAGGGCATTTACAAACAGTAAATAAAGCTGTAATTAATAATCTGGGCTATTCTAAAGAAGAGCTGACCGGATTATATATTGAGCAACTGATACCCGAGAAAGTTCGCAAAGAATTTACACAACAATATTTGCCTATGCTACAAAAAGATGGTAAAGCAAATGGCGTGATACAACTACTCACTAAAACAGGAAAGAAGAAATTCTGGATGTATCACAACAATGTTTTTACTGAAGCTGCCGGCGAGCCTTTTGCTATCTGCTTTGCACAGGACATTACAGACAGAATAGAAAGAGAAGAAGCTCAAAAAATGAGCAGTAACACATTCCAGAGCGCATTTGACCATTCGGGAATAGGCATGGCATTAATTAGTCCTGACGGTAAAATAATAGATGTAAATAATGCAGTTTGTGCATTTACCGGTTACAGAAAGGATGAAATGTTGAAGATGAATTTTCTGGAACTTACCCACCCTGATGATAATGCAACCGACCTAAACCTGCTCCACAAAATGCTGATAAAAGTGATCAATCACTACAGCATTGAAAAACGATATATATCTAAGTCTAAAAAGATACTTTGGGCACTACACACCGTATCTAAGGTTTCCAATAATGATGGCACTCCTAAATTTTTCATTCTTCAAATAGTAGATATAACCCGAAAAAAACAATTAACAGACGAACTGAACCGTAAAAACAGTGAACTGGAAGCCATAAAATCGGGGCTTATCAACAATATCAATCAACTTGAGGAACTAAACTACATAATAGCACATAACCTTAGAGGGCCTGCAAATAACATAAGAATGCTTGCAGAAATGCTCAAGAATAAAAACGAGCCTGAAAAACCTAATACTTTTCAACTGGAAGAAGACGACATCATCAAGTTCCTTGATGAAGGAAGTAGCTCACTGCTCACCAGCCTGAATACATTGATGGATGTGGTACAGATTAGTATGAACAAAACTATCTCTTATGACAGCTGCGATGTACGGTTCATTATTAATGAGATTCTCAACCAACTGAACAGCACTATCTATGAAAAAAGTGCAGTCATCAGATTGCGTATTTCTAATGAATTTATCAGCTACCCAAAGGTTTTTCTGGAAAGTATCTTTTATAACCTCATCAGTAATGCGTTGAAATACTCTAGCCCAAACAGAGCACCGGAGATACTTATCTCATCATACATGGAAAATGCCAAAGCGGTTGTTTCTGTGAAGGATAACGGACTCGGATTAGATTTGGAAAAGTATGGTCACAAGATTTTCAAACTCAATCAAATATTCCACACCGGGCATGACAGTAAGGGAGTGGGGCTGTTTATTACTAAGGCACAAATAGAATCATTTGGTGGTAACATACAGGTTAAAGGTAAAGAAAACGAGGGCATGGAATTCATTGTAACACTGTAATAACAAGTATTATAATACAGGTTCTACTGTGTATCCAGCTTTTCTGAGCAGGTTGATTACCCCATTATCACCGGGTAGGTGACCTGCACCCACTGCGAAAAATACGGTACAATTTTTCATTTTACCGGTCATCATTTCTATCCACCTTTTATTACGGTCATCGAGATATAAGTCCATATTATCTCCCAACCCTTTAGAACCGGTGATCATACCATAGAGGGTGAGTAATTGTTGTGCTTTATAGGCATTGACCATGTCATTATATTCCTGCTTGTTTTTGCCAAAATTGGCTATCTCATCCATTATCTCCTTAACCACTGTGTCTGCGGGTGCATTATCCAATACACTTATCTGCTCTGATGGATCTTCCAAACCCAATACTTCCTTATTATTGGCTTTTGCTGTTTTCATAATTGTTTCTTCATAAGAAACCGGGTCTATACACTTTGTTGCCTTCATGCTAATCACACTCTCCAAAGCAACAGGCTTCATGCTCTGAAACAAGATAATGTCCATCCCGATTGAATCCTTCACAAATTTTTTCAATATTTCATATTGAACGGGTGTAAAATATTCCTTGAGTTTTTTACCGCTGTTATCAATAAAACCCTCACTCGCAGACATCATTACTTTATTGTCATCAAGATCCATCTCAAAACACACCTTATCACTGGCATCCAGGCTTTGCTTCATTTTATCAGTCCACAGGTAGTCTGATGGGCAAATAAGATGAATTGTACCAAACAAAAAAGATGGCTTACTCATTCCCTTGCCGCTAATGCGCCAAAGTAAAGACTGGCTATTTTGTGCATTACTTGCTACCTGCAACAGCATAAAAATGCTGACCAATACAAATATCCTTTTCATATCCTAAAGATAGGGTTTGTTATATTCTATAATATCAATATCCTTATTCTTTCATTAACACGCCATTTCATAAATTTGCAACAGCATGAAGTCATTTAATGTTCCGGTACACTACCGCAGCCCACTGGTTACAGCCATTAAGCAAAAAAGAAAAGCTGATGATAAAATGAAAAAAGACTATACTCCCACCATACTGGAGATAGGCTCTTTACAGATCATTCTAGCCCGTCATTTCGGTTTTTGCTATGGTGTGGAAAATGCTATTGAAATAGCATTCAGAGCTGTAGAAGAAAACCCGGGAAAGCGCATCTTCCTGCTGAGTGAAATGATTCACAACCCGGGTGTCAATGGCGACCTTCATGCACTTGGCATTCGCTTTATAATGGATACCAAGGGCAACATGCTCATGAACTGGGATGACCTCACCAACGAAGATGTTGTCATCATTCCGGCATTTGGTACGACACTGGAAATTGAGCAACAGCTCAGAAATAAGGGGATTAATCCAACCCATTATGAGACCACTTGTCCGTTTGTAGAAAAAGTATGGAACCGTGCAGGCAAAATAGGCGATGACGGTTATACTATAGTGGTACATGGCAAACCCGGTCATGAAGAAACAAGAGCTACATTCTCACATAGTCAGGCACATACGCCAACTGTAGTGGTAAAAGACATGGCTCAAACCGAACTTCTTGGAAAATATATTGCACAATCCTTACCTGCAGATCAATTCTATGTAGATTTCAAGGGGCAATACTCTGAAGGATTTGATGTCAATAAAGATTTGCAGCGCATAGGCGTAGTCAATCAAACCACAATGCTGGCTAGCGAAACTCAGGCAATTGCTGATTATTTGAAACAAATAACACTTACCCACTTTAATACACCTGAGGATAAAGTAAGCGAGCGTGTAGCAGACACCAGAGATACACTTTGTTATGCAACCAATGACAACCAAACTGCAGTATCAGGGATGCTGGAGCAACAAGCAGACCTGGCAATAGTTATAGGTGGATATAATAGCTCTAATACTTCCCACCTTGTGGAATTGTGTGAGTTGAAATTACCTACCTACTATATCCAAAATGAACATTGTCTCATTTCAGAAACGGAGATTTTTCACTTCAATATGCACAAGCATGCTGAAGAGACAATTACCAACTATTTGCCTGCAAACCGGCCGCTACGTATTATGATTACATCAGGTGCTTCTTGCCCTGATGCATTGGTAGAGCGCGTTATTTCGCGGTTAGCGGCAATTACAGGTAATAAAATAGATATAGAGACATTAACACAAGAGTGGGCTTAGCGACCGACTACCGTTGTCCTTAAGAAATGGTAATACTTGACAAGATCGGCTTGACTATCACCGCTTGTGTCAATAAATACCATCATATCTTCTACAATTTCTTTTCTGTCTACTTTCAGCTCTGTGTATTTATTTCCGGGGTACTGTATACACATCCATCTATCCTTACCCACCTTGTCGTATCTGCTCACAATAAAGCTGACCGGCAAGAACTGTCGTACCCCCTTATTGTCCTTATAGGTATGCGTTGAATCAATATATTCCTTAAACAATGAGTAGTAACGCACTTGTTCAAAATCTTCAACATACTTAATCAGACTATCGTGCTTGTCGTAACATTTGAATACAAACACGGTATCGCGAGCATATTTATTGTTTGCCGAATAAAAATCGGGGACATAGTAGTGTATGGTATCTAGTTTAGGCGGTGCTGCAATTGTTGACACATCGTGCATGCGTCTGTGGTTCTGTGCAAAAGAAGAAAAAACAGCACCTATAAAAATCATTATCAATGTTGTTATAAGTGCTGTTTTTCTCATTTTTATTCGTTGTTTGATTTAACAAATTTAACCTAATTCTATCACAAGATCATTAGTGTTCACCAATGTACCGCCAGCAAGCTCTATATGACGAATAACGCCATCATAAGGTGCTGTGATTATGGTTTCCATCTTCATAGCCTCGATAATAAACAATTGCTGATTCTTCTTTACCGGATCATCTTTTTTAACCAACAATTTTGATAGCATTCCTTGCAGGGGCGCACCTATCTGTTTATCATTATCCTTATCAATTTTTTTATTCTCTTTCTGCTCCACCTTTACTGAGCGATCACGAACCTCAATATTTCGGGTTTGTCCGTTCAATTTAAAGAATACTGTCCTGTTACCCTTCTCATCTATGTTCCCGATACTTAACAGACGAATAAGTAATGTTTTACCTTTAGCTATCTCTATCGTAGTGTCCTGCCCCTCTGTCATACCATAGAAGAAGTGTTTTGTTGGCACTACAGACACATCACCATATTTACGCACAAACTTCAGATACTCTTCATATACCTTAGGGTAAAATTTGTAAGACAAGAAGTCACACAAAGTCAGGTCTTCACCAAACTGCGCCTTGAATGCAGCTAATTCTACATCAAAGTCAATAGCAGGTAAGTGTATGTTTGGTCTGTCGCTGAATGGCACTCTATTCTTGAGTATTATTCGTTGCAGTTGTTCAGGGAATCCACCTTCAGGCTGACCTATCTCACCCATAAAGAACTGCTGCACAGATTCCGGGAATGAAATATTTTCTCCCTTCTCCATGACATCTTGTTCAGTCAGTCCATTAGCAACCATGAACTGAGCCATATCACCTACTACTTTAGAGCTTGGTGTTACTTTAACGATATCGCCAAACATATCATTAACCGTTGCGTACATGTCTTTGATTTGCTCAAACTTATCACCCAACCCCAGTGCTACTGCCTGTGGTTTCAGGTTACTGTACTGACCACCCGGTATCTCATGTTGAAATACCTCTGCAGCACTCGCTTTTAAACCACTTTCAAATGGATAATAATACTCTCTTACTGTCTCCCAATAATTACTGAACTGATTCAGCAATTTTATATCATAGGTATTCTCCCGCTCGTGAAATTTCATCATCTCCACAACCGCATTGAAATTAGGTTGTGAAGTAAGACCGGAAAGCGAACCTAGGGCACAGTCAATAACATCTACACCAGCATCTATTGCCATAAGATAGGTAGCAGGCTGCAACGATGATGTATCGTGTGTGTGTAAGTGTATAGGTATCTTAACAGTGTCTTTCAGCCCCTCTATCAATAATTTAGCCGCATACGGCTTCAACAAACCTGACATGTCTTTGATTGCCAAAATATGCGCTCCTGCATTCTCCAGATCTTTTGCCAATCGCAAATAGTACTCCAAAGAATACTTAGTACGGCTAGGGTCCATTATATCTCCGGTATAACACAAAGAGCCCTCCGCTAAACCACCTGTACGCTTACGTACCATTTCTATGCATGGTGCAATATTCTGCATCCAGTTGAGAGAGTCAAATATGCGGAATATATCAACACCTTTTTCCCAAGATTTTTCAACAAATTTTTCAATGAGATTATCAGGGTACGCGGCATAACCTACACCATTACACCCACGTATCAACATCTGCAAAAGTATGTTTGGCGCAGCTGCTCTTATCGCCTCTAATCGCTTCCATGGATCTTCATTAAGAAAACGCATACACACATCAAAGGTTGCACCACCCCACACTTCCAGGCTGAATGTTTGCGGAAATGCCAAAGCAAAACTCTTCGCTACCTTTAGCATATCAGATGTTCTCATGCGGGTTGCCAGCAGACTCTGATGCGCATCGCGCATGGTAGTATCGGTATAATGTATCTTTTTTTCTTTCTTCAGCCACTCACTAAATTTTTCCGGTCCCAATTCCGTGAGTAAGTCCTTAGTGCCCTTGGTATACGGCTGATGAATGTTAACGGGAGGCAATATTGGCTTCTCAAATACTTTATTAGGGTCTTTTACTTTTACATCCGGATTACCATTTACGGTAACGTCTGCAAGGTAGTTCAACATCCTTGTGCCCCTGTCCTGACGCTCAGATATATTGAACAATTCAGGGTGTTCCTGTATAAAATTAACCGTAGCCTTACCAGAAATAAACCCTTCATTAGTAATCAGGTTTTCCAAAAACGGAATATTGTTTTTCACACCTCTGATACGAAATTCACGCAACGCTCTGTGCATCTTTAAAGTAGCATCTCTAAGGGTATTGCCCGAGGTGCTTACCTTCACCAACATAGAGTCGAAGAAAGGGCTGATCTTCATGCCGGGATAGGTGCTTCCCTCATCTAAACGTACACCAAAACCTGTTGCATTACGATACGTCACCAACGTTCCGTAATCAGGCTTGAAATCGTTTGTAGGGTCTTCGGTGGTGATACGACATTGTATTGCAAATCCGATTTTAGGTATCGTCAGTTGATTACCCAATCCTATCTCGGGATCAGAAAGCTGATGACCTGATGCAATGAATATCTGTGTTTTAATCAGATCCACGCCTGTAATCATCTCTGTAACAGTGTGCTCTACCTGAATACGCGGATTCACTTCTATAAAGTATATCTGCTCATCTGCATCTACCAGAAACTCTACTGTTCCGAGGTTGTTGTAATTCACTGCCTTTGCTATGCTCACAGCATAACCATATAGCTTATCAAGTGTTTCCTGTTTCAGCGTTGCAGACGGCGCCATCTCTACTACCTTCTGAAAACGACGTTGAACCGAGCAATCGCGCTCATACAGATGTACAATATTCCCATAACTATCTGCAGCTATCTGTACTTCAATATGTTTTGGACGCTCAACAAATTTCTCAAGAAACACTGTATCATCACCAAATGCATTTTTTGCTTCACTGCGAGCCTCAGGAAATGATTTATTCAAATCATCATTACTGCGCACAACCCTCATACCTCTGCCACCACCACCTGATGCGGCTTTCAGCATCAATGGGTAACCAATTCTATTTGCTTCAGCTAATGCTGTTTCAATATCGTTTAGCTCACCTACATTACTCTCTATCAACGGAATACCTGCCTTACGAGCCACTTCTTTTGCCGTTACTTTATCTCCAAGTGCAGCCATAGCCTCCGGACGAGGCCCTACGAATATTATTCCTTTCTCCGCACACTTTCTCGCAAAGGTTGCATTCTCAGATAAGAATCCGTAACCCGGATGTATTGCATTCGCACCACAATCTACTGCTACTTGTATGATCTCATCCATATCCAGATATGGTTTTAACGGATCATTATCTGCCCCTACCTGGTATGCTTCATCAGCTTTATATCTATGTAATGAATACCTGTCTTCGTAGGTAAAAATGGCTACTGTTGGTATATGCAATTCAGTAGCTGCCCGGGAAATGCGTATGGCAATTTCTCCTCTGTTAGCAATTAGTAGTTTCTTGATGGTCATATCGGTTCTTGAGTAACGTGGAATGATACAACAAATATAGTTGCACTACCAATACCCTAGGTGGTATTTTATATCAATTTAGCAGAACAATTAAACAGGGCTAATATTAACTTAACACAATGCATGTTAAGTATAGCTATTCTTATTATTGTTCACTAACAGCAAATAAAAAATGGCTGTTCCGAAAATTCGAAACAGCCATTTTGTATCATTTATTAACCGAATAACCGATTAACTTACTTTACTTCTTCGTACTCAGCATCAGATACACCACCTTCGTCGTGACCTGCAGGCTGGCCCTGAGCAGCACCGTTTGGCGCACCCTGAGTGTCTTTGTACATTTCTTCGCTAGCAGCCATCCAAGCAGCATTCAGCTCAGCTTCAGCAGTATCAATAGCAGCGATATCCTGTGCAGTATGCGCAGCCTTTAGCTTTTCAGCAGCAGCTTCAATTACTGATTTCTTTTCAGCAGGGATCTTATCACCATACTCTTTCAACTGCTTTTCAGTAGTGAACAAAAGATTGTCAGCTTTATTCAGCTTTTCTACGCGCTCTCGAACAATTTTGTCCGCTTCTTCGTTAGCCTTAGCTTCATTCTTCATTCTTTCGATTTCTTCCTTGTTCAAACCGCTACCAGCTTCGATACGAATGTTCTGCTGTTTGCCGGTGCCTTTGTCTCTTGCAGTTACATGCAATATACCGTTAGCATCTATGTCGAACACTACTTCTACCTGAGGAACACCACGCGGTGCCGGTGGTATACCATCGAGAATGAAACGACCAAGGTTCTTATTATCTGTTGCCATTGGGCGCTCACCCTGCAATACGTTAATTTCAACGCTTGGCTGGCTATCACTAGCTGTAGAGAATACTTCACTCTTCTTAGTAGGGATAGTTGTGTTAGATTCGATCAAACGAGTCATAACACCACCCATTGTTTCGATACCCAAAGAAAGCGGAGTTACGTCAAGCAACAACACATCTTTTACTTCTCCTGTCAATACACCACCTTGAATTGCCGCACCGATTGCAACTACTTCATCAGGGTTAACACCCTTGTGTGGCTTCTTGCCAAAGAATTTTTCAACTACTTCCTGTACTTTAGGGATACGTGTAGAACCACCCACCAATATAACTTCGTCGATATCGCTAGTAGTCAAACCTGCATCTTTCAATGCTTTACGGCATGGCTCAAGTGTACGCTCTACCAAACTGTCAGACAATTGCTCAAACTTAGCTCTTGACAATTTACGAACCAAGTGCTTAGGTGCGCCATCAACTGCAGTGATGTAAGGAAGATTGATTTCAGACTCCTGAGAAGAAGACAATTCAACCTTAGCTTTTTCTGAAGCTTCCTTCAAACGCTGCCAAGCCATTGGATCTTTACGCAAGTCTATAGCTTCGTCTTTCTTGAATTCATCAGCCAACCAGTCCATGATTACCTTATCGAAGTCATCACCACCAAGGTGAGTATCACCGTTAGTTGATTTTACTTCAAAGATACCATCACCTAACTCCAGTACTGATACGTCAAATGTACCACCACCAAGGTCAAATACTGCTATTTTGCTGTCTTTATGTTGTTTATCCAAACCATAAGCTAATGCAGCAGCTGTTGGTTCATTGATGATACGTTTTACAGTAAGACCTGCGATCTCACCTGCTTCCTTAGTAGCCTGGCGTTGTGCATCGTTAAAGTATGCAGGAACAGTGATAACTGCTTCTGTAACTTCATGACCCAAGAAATCTTCTGCAGTCTTCTTCATCTTCTGAAGAATCATTGCTGATACTTCCTGTGGTGTGTACATACGGCCATCAATATCCACACGTGGCGTATTGTTGTCACCCTTTACCAACTTGTAAGTAAAGTGCGAAATTTCATTGGTAACCTCGTCAAAACGACGACCCATGAAACGCTTAATAGACTGCACAGTGTTAATAGGGTTTGTGATAGCCTGACGCTTTGCAGGATCTCCTACTTTACGCTCTCCGTTCTTCAAAAATGCCACTACCGATGGCGTGGTACGACGACCTTCATCATTTGCAATTACCACTGGCTCGTTGCCTTCCATTACAGATACGCATGAGTTGGTAGTTCCAAGATCTATTCCGATAATTTTTCCCATAATCAGTTCTTATTATTATTGTTTATTTGTTTGTTTCTTTATTGTCTTCCTTACTCTTATCAATCTATATGCCACAGCTCAGGCTCGGCAATAATGGCAGAAACAATGACATATCAACATATAAACCTCCCTTTTATCATTCATTTAGTCATAAAATGGGGTACTTATAACTTTCTGTTTTGCCATATCTCTTCACCGGGGTACAAAAAAAATGGCACCCAAAGGCACCATTTTCTAATATATTTTAAAGTATCTATTAATATACAGTACCTACTATTCTAAGACTGGAAACCAAATCAAGTGTCTCCAATGCATATATTGTTTGTGGCGTGATGGTCACAGCCCCCTTGCGCATTACTCTTGAAGAGAATAGACCTAATACGTTTTTACCCTTTATATTGGTAAATGATGGCTGTATCTCACTACCTGTAAGACCTGTACCTTGTAAAGCTGATATTTTGATGTAGTTATAGAAATCTGGAGCCCCTAAGTAGCTGATAAGCTCACAACGATCCATCAATCTTACTATGTTTACAGGAGCAGCACCCATACCTGATTTCAATGCATTATACATTGCTGTGTTCTTAACCGAATAGTTATAATACGTCTGGTTATTACTTGGAGTCAACTCATCGAAGCCTAAATCGAAATCAGAATATCTACGAACAGTCTGACCGGTTGAAGTATTGGAATCTACCCAATTAAAGCGGATAAATGTCTGAGCCACACCAGCCGGAACCGTACTTACTGTACCATTATAGTTAGTAAAGCTGAAATTAGACGGCGCAATGTATCTATATGGTATGGTTATAGCCTGAGACTGCAACGTGCTGGCAAATTCAAACTGAGGGTCATTTGTATTATCATCAAGATAATAAATATAAAAAGCCGAAGTTGGCGTATTATCAATTATTGGTGTTTCAGCAGAATCAACTTCACCTGAAGCGGAGTTGTTAACTATAATACGGTATATGTAGTTTGGATTAAGTACACCTTTAAATTTATATGCATAGTTCGGACTGTTAAAGAATGTACCTGAATCCTTTGGGTAACCTTCCAAATTAAGATCTACGCGGCTAAGGTGGATTGTATCTGAGGCGATTGCTACACCAGCCATTGATACTTTTTGAATTCTTACATTGATGTTATTAAAAAAGCTGGAATCAGGATCTTTTGCCATAACCAGTGCACTCTTATTGTCATCAAGAAATGCTTTTTCTACCCTGATATAATGGGCAGTATCTCCTTTATCGAGTAAGCCATAGATGATGGTGATGCTCTTATAAGGCGCAGCAACACTAAATTTTTCAGAACAAGATGGCAAAATTGATAAGGCCATTAACGCCAATAAAGGCAAAAAGAGTTTTTTCATGAATATCTTAATATAAACGCAAACAAAAGTAAGGGATTATGATGATAAGTGACCAACTGCATTTTCAGTTCTCTTCCATATTAACAAATAGTATAAATCGACTATTTCTCTGACAAAAAAAATCCTGCAGTATACACTGCAGGATCGATTAATATTTTTGCATACTAGTATTTGATACCAAAGAATTTACAATCGTAATTGATTGTATCTTGTTGTACGTGGTAGTTCATCCACAATGAATCGTTTCTCCATTTACCTGCACCTCTGTAAGTAACGCTATTATTACTACCATTGAAAGTAAAGGTATCAACACCAACAAGTGTGCATATTGCACTATCGTTGACATTATTCAGCATGTTTCTCATAGTCATCTGAGCAGTGTTACCAACTGTTTTCACGAAATTGATTGGGTACTGAGTATGACCTGAATAACCGCAGCTATCACCACCATTGAAATTAGTAATGAATTTATCTCTGCTGGCTGTTTGGCATCTGTCACCTTCATAACCCGCTGCGCAGGTACAGGTACCACCATCGCATACACCACTGTTCAGACACGCTACATTATTGCAACGATCTTTTGTGCATGCAGAATACGAAATGGCAAAAAACAAGCCCAATGATAAAAATACAGTAACAATTATGCTACGCAATGCTCTCATAAACAAAATTTGAAAGGCCTAAAGTATTAAATCTTTACTCAAAAATAAAGCTATGACTAAAAAAAAATACTTTGTACACCTATTTTTTATAAAAATAAGTCTTTTTCAGTTCAATTACACATTTAATATATGCAAAACATGCAGCAAAAGAACCTATTCCCAACCAATAATCAGGAAGTATGTTCCTTATGCGCCATCATAAGCCCACCTGATGTAGGTAGAACCCCATGTAAAACCACCACCAAATGCAGCAAGTATAACATTGTCGCCTTTACGCAATCTACTCTCCCACTCCCACAAACATAATGGCAGTGTTCCGTTAGTGGTATTACCAAAACGCTCAATGTTCATCATCACCTTTTCTGAAGGCAAGCCCATACGGTCTGCTGTTGCAGTGATGATTCTTTTATTTGCCTGGTGTGGTACTAACCAAGTTACATCTTCTCCGGTAAGGTTATTGCGCTCCAGAATCTCTGCAGCTACATCTGCCATGTTTTTTACAGCAAACTTGAACACATACTGACCTTCCTGATACACGTAATGTTCCTTGTTCATTACTGTTTCTATAGTTGCCGGCTTAACAGAACCACCAGCTTTCTGATGCAAGTGTACTCTTCCGCTACCATCAGCACGCAATATAGAATCAATAAGACCATAACCGGTATTATCAGGCTCTAACAACACACAACCTGCACCATCACCAAATATGATAGAGGTGGTACGATCTTCATAGTTCATAATAGAACTCATCTTATCAACACCTATAACCAATACTTTTTTATGACGACCTGTTTCTATGAATTGAGAACCAACAGTAAGCGCATATATAAAACCGCTACAAGCAGCACTGAGATCATACCCCCATGCATTGGTCATACCCGCCTTATCGCAAATCACATTTGCGGTAGCGGGGAACTGCATATCAGGTGTTGTAGTTGCACATATTACAAGTTCTATTTCTGTAGGGTCTATCTTGCGCTTTGCAAGCAACACTTTTACGGCTTCTACAGCCATATCACTACTTCCCTTACCTTCTCCCTTTAATATACGGCGTTCTTTGATACCCGTTCTGCTTTGGATCCACTCATCTGTAGTATCCATCATGGTTTCCAATTCTGCATTGGTCAATATGTATTCAGGAACGTAACCACCTACAGCCGTGATAGCAGCATGAATTTTCGGCATTTATAATAGTTTAGTAACACAAAAGTAATTCAAAAAATGTCTTAGAATGAGGCAGAAACACAAAACAAAAATACACAAACTATAAATACCTCATTTACAATATATTAAATCAAACCTATACAGCCATACCGCCACATACGTTCAATACCTGACCAGTAACATAAGTGCTCATATCGCAAGCAAGGAACAAAGCTGCATTTGCAACATCCTCCGTTTTACCGAAACGACCCAATGGAATTTTTTCAAACCATTTCTCTGCACCACCATCTTTCAGGTAATGAGTCATATCAGTTTCAATGAAGCCGGGAGCAATAGCATTGCAACGAATATTGCGGCTACCAATTTCCTGAGCGATACTCTTTGTAAAGCCAATGATACCAGCTTTTGAGGCCGCGTAAGCACTTTGACCGGCATTACCCTTCACACCCACTATTGAGCTAAGGTTAATGATACTGCCTGCACGATTCTTCATCATAGGCTTAATCACCTGCTTAGTCAGGTTAAATACACTCTTCAAATTTGCCTGCATTACATCATCCCATTGTTCAGGAGTAAGACGCAACAACAGATTATCTTTACTGATACCTGCATTATTCACACAAATATCTATTGTTCCAAATTCTTTAATTACGTCAGCAGCCAGTTGCTCAGCTGACTGAAAATCAGCTGCATCACTTCTGTAACCCTTTGCTTTAACACCCATTCCTGCCAATTTTTCTTCAAGCGCCTTTGCACGCTCTTCTGATGACAGATATGTAAACGCTACATTAGCACCGTTTTCTGCAAATTTTATGGCTATAGCCTCACCTATTCCGCGACTGGCGCCTGTTATAAGCGCTACTTTATTTTCTAGCAGTTTCATCTTTCAAATGTTTGGGGTGCTAAAGTAGTGATAGTATGGGAAAGCAAAAAGGAATTGTAAAAAACAACACCTGCATAACTACTTAAACGAGGATAAAATGCGTTTGTTTTACCCTATTTCTCATTGGGATAATAGTGTTTGTAGATATTTTCAAGGAATCCATTAGGAGATGTAAACCCTCTCAAATTAATTGCAGTAAACATAAAAACGATGCAATCAGCCTTTTCAACACTCCCCTTCCAATCATAGTTTTCCATTAGTCTGGGGCCATTTTCCTTACCCGTTATCGTCCGTAATGTCCATACTTCATGAAAATGTGGCCAAAACTCCCAATCTTTATTGGTCTCCTCCATAAGATGATTGCCAATCCACAACCACAAAAAGCTATCACCTATATAAATGACCTTTGGCTTAGTAGCATCTTTTCCCACATACTCACAATCCGGATAGGTTAACACCTCCTTATGCATCGGGTATATGAGATTTAAGATCTGAGCAAGATCATTATCCGGCATTTGTGCCGTGTCTGTTCTTTTCAGATTCACAATTTTTATATGCGGCATACTGATATCACGCTCTCGCTCAATGTATTTTATCATTGAATCTGCAGCTACAACACCGCCATATTTGCTCCAGTGTATTCCTTGACGAGACATCAATACCTGTTTCGATGTGTCTCTCATAGACTTGAACATCTCATTATAATCCAATAGCTTCAGTTTCAATGAATCACCAAAATGCTTAAACCCATCATAATTAGATTTTGGTCTTGGAAGCCTTCTCAGGTAATCAGGTATCTTCTCTGAAAAGAAATATGCCTTCGATGGGCTATAGGCAACAACAAAGGTTTTTCCCAATTTAGCCAAAGTATCTTGCACTCTTTTGAGCTTTGTGCAAACCTTTATAATGGTAGAATCGCCCATGTAGCCTACACCATTGTACTCATCTAAATAAGTTCTTTCGAACAAATATTGATCTTTTCCTAAAACAATACTGCTTGCATTAATCTTTGAAAACAAAGAATAATCGAGCTGATTATTCATGCGCACCAGATCTGGCCGAAACCCGATACTATCATTCATTAACGTATTTCGTTGCTGTTGAAATGTACCATCCCACCAGCTTTTGAGCGAAAATGGCGTAAGTTCAGCCTTGGGCGAAACCCCTTCCAGTTTACCACTTTCTATAAAATTGAAATTATAGTTGAGTAATGGCAGACTAATAATGATAGCTAGCAATAAAAATAACCTTCCGCGTGCCGTTTTCAGTCCCATAATATTAGAATCTAAAATAGATGAAAGGATTAAAAGTAGTAATGGTTATGCGGCCTGCACAGAGAATAAAAATCAATATCATAACAAATGCCATGATATAATGCCTTCTCATTGTGTAGCTTTCAAAAAACACTTTGTTCTGTATTTTCTGTCCAAATGGTAAAAGAGTAAAAAAGGAGAAAAAGACGGCTAGTGCAGTCATTGTTATAAATTCTTTATCCGGTCTCCATGCAAAGGTATCCGGCACCCAGCTAAACATGGTGTGCAGATATGCCAATGATGCATCGAGATGTTCTGTTTTAAAAAACACCCACCCTATTAATACTATAAAAAAGGTATAAATAAATGAAGCCAGCCCCATCTTTTTGAGCCACTCACCAAGAAACAATCGCTCCAAAACAAGGAAGAGTCCATGATATGCCCCCCAGATAATAAATCCCCATGCAGCGCCATGCCACAAACCTGACAAAAGAAATACAATCCATAAATTAAAGAATAAACGTCGCTTACTAGCTACCTTGTTGCCACCCAACGGAATGTACAGGTAGTTCCTCATCCAGCTGCCTAATGATATATGCCATTTGCGCCAAAAATCTGTAATAGAACCCGCAGTATATGGGTTATTAAAGTTCTCCGGGAACCGAAAACCCATCATCATACCCAAACCAATAGCCATATCTGAGTACCCGGAAAAATCGAAATAGATCTGAAGTGTATAACTAAGTGCTCCTATCCATGCCGTGGCTGTGCTTAAATTTCCACCTAAATCAAATATCGTAGCGGCAGCATTACCTACTACATTAGCTATCAACACCTTTTTACCCAAGCCAATACAAAACCGATAGAAACCACGAAGTTTATGTTCTGCGGTTTCATGTTCCGTATGATCATATATCTGCCCCGCAAGGTCATGGTATCTGATAATTGGTCCCGCAATAAGTTTGGGAAACAGTATAATATAGAGTTGATAGTCCCAGAAATTGCGTAAAGGCTTATGTATACGTTTATAGACATCAACAACATAAGTAATGGTCTCAAACGTATAAAAAGATATACCTATAGGCAAAACCAACTGAGTCCATGCCATGGGTTTTATCTTCATCCATTGCAAGCAGACATTGAGATTTTCAACAAAAAAATTGGAGTATTTAAAATAAAACAATAACCCCAAATTGATAGCTAAAGATACCAACAGCAGCCATCTACGAAGCGATTTCCCCTCTTCTTTCGCCATAGCTCTGACGATATAGAAATCTATAACCGTAGTGCCCAGTATCACGAATATAAAACGTGGTGCGCCCCATGCATAAAAGAAGATACTTCCCGCAAGGATAACCGCATTCTTGTATTTTTTACCAACCAGGTAATACACAAAAAAGAATACAGGTAAAAAACAGAATAAGAAAATAAGACTGCTAAATACCATATTTCACTACGTTAAGAAAAAGGGCAATTCCTTTTGCATCATAAATTTTAAATCTAAATTCCTTTCCCATTTATTTTATGGAAAAGATTTCCGGCTTTAAAACTAAGGAAAGAAATAGACACAGGATGTAAAAACTTAAAAACGAGGTCATACGCTAAACAAAAGCGGTTTCAGGAATAACCCTGAAACCGCCATATAGTTTCTTGATGCAATTTTGCTCTATTATGAGGTAAACGCATCTTTTATTTTATCAAAAAAACTCTTGTCATCACGGCCTTCTCTTGCTTCAGGACCCGGTTTGAAGTTTGGTGAGTTTTTAAGACGTTCCAACATTTCTTTCTCTTCATGAGTAAGATTGGTTGGCGACCATACATTCACTTCTACCAGTTCATCACCTTTTTCATAACTCTGGAATGCAGGGAAACCTTTACCCTTGAGTCTGAATATCTTACCGCTTTGAGTACCTGCCGGTATCTTTATTTTTGCCTTACCATCAATAGTAGGCACCTCAACTTGTGTGCCTAAAACTGCATCGGGGAAGGAAATATGAAGCGGATAAATAACATCGAGATCCCTACGGATAAGGTGTTCGTGCTTTTCTTCTTCCACTAATATCAATAAATCTCCCGGAGGGCCACCACGTTCACCTGCATTACCTCTGCCACTCATACTTAGTTGCATACCGTCTTGCACACCCGCCGGAATATCCAGACTCAGTGTTTCTTCGCCATAAACACGACCTTCTCCCTTGCAGCTGCCGCATTTCTGAGTAATGCTAGTACCC
The DNA here is from genome assembly GCA_947454715.1 of Chitinophagaceae bacterium. Lineage (GTDB taxonomy): Bacteria > Bacteroidota > Bacteroidia > Chitinophagales > Chitinophagaceae > Flavipsychrobacter. The sequence goes on along the minus strand of CANGMZ010000022.1, from coordinate 5,981 downwards.
TCACCATTACATGTTGGGCAAGTAGTAACGGTCTGCATCTGACCAAGGAATGTGTTGGTTACCCTTCTTACTTGTCCGGTACCGCCACAGCCACTGCAGGTTTGTATTGAACTTTTATCTTTTGCACCGTTACCGCCACAACTGTCGCAAGTAACATGCTTTTTTACTTTGATTTTTTTGTTTGCACCATTAGCTATTTCGCCATAGTCCATTTTCAGCTTTATGCGCAGATTAGCACCTCTGGTACCACGTCTTTGCCCGCCACCACCGCCCTGGCGGCCACCGCCAAAGAAGCTACCGAACATGTCATCGCCAAATACATCCCCGAAATTTGAGAATATATCTTCCATATTCATACCACCCGGGCCTCCGCCATAACCACCACGGCCACCGCCACCTTGTGCTGCATGACCAAACCTATCGTATTGGGCACGTTTATCGGGGTTGCTCAAAATATCGTAAGCTTCAGCCGCTTCCTTAAACTTCTCCTCAGACTCTTTATCTCCCGGATTACGATCGGGGTGAAACTGCATTGCTACTTTTCTGTAAGCCTTTTTTATTTCATCAGCAGTTGAGCCTTTGGCCACCCCAAGTATTTCGTAATAATCTCTTTTTGCCATATCAGATACCTTCTTGTTCCCGCTTGGGGAAGGCGCATTTTAATATTATCAATAAATTTTTCAGACACTGATCGCAGTGCAGAATAATTAGTTACCCACCACTACTTTAGCATGCCTGATGAGCTTATCATTAAGATAGTAACCCGGCTCTACCATATCTATAACCTTACCCTTCATTTTTTCATTTGGAGCAGGTATTTCAGTGATTGCCTCATGCAAATCTGCGTTAAACTCTTCATTTACCGCTTCCATTGGCTTTAAGCCCTTGCTGTGCAAAACTGTACGCAACTTATTAAAAACCAACAACATACCTTCTTTCATTGCATTGATGTCTGCAGCTTTTTCTATTTGCTTTTCAGCGCGGCCCATATCATCAAGAACTACCAAAAGAGACTGAATAATTTCTTTTCCGGCTGTTTGTGTCAGTTCTACCCTTTCTTTTGCGGTTCTTCTTCTGAAATTGTCGAACTCAGCAATCATTCTCAGATGCTTATCCTTCATTTCATCTAGCTCTGCCTGCAATTTCACCAGTTCTTCCTCATTACCTTCACTTAGCACTTCGTTGCCATGAGCACTGTCGTCAGTGTTCAACACATTACCCAATGCTTCATCCATTTCTTCATTATGTGCCAAGTTGTCGCCATTGGCACTATTATTATTTATATTATCACTCATAGTCTTCTTTTTTTTGAAAAACATAACGCTATTATACTTGTCAATTATTTTGCCAAACGGGGAAATGGGACAAAATGTCGGGAATTGAGTAATAAAAACTGACTAATATACGTACGACAACACTATACATGAGGAATGGAAATAGTGAATTTAGTACCTACATTCACCTCAGATTCTACTTTGATTGCACCATCAAGTTTTTCTACACTCTGCTGCAAAATATATAATCCTAAACCGGTACCTTTTATATTATTCGGCGTTACATAAAACATTTGAAAGATTTTATCGAAATACTCCCGATCGATACCCACACCATTATCCTCCACTTCTATATTAATTTTATCATCCACTTTACTGGTTCTGATTGCAACCATTCTTTTATCTTTTTGCTCGTCACAATATTTAATAGAATTTGACAACAGGTTATTCAGTATCATCTTTAAACGTAATTCATCGCTATAGACCATATCATGCCCCACATCTTTAGTAATGATCATTTGTTGCGCTAATGGGGTATATCTGTTGTTTTTGATAACATCATCTATAACCGAAGTAAGACTTACATCTTTCATTACCAATGAAGAACGTTTGTTCTTAAAAAAGCTGATTATTTCTTTTATAAACTCATCTTGTTTATCAATTACGTCTTCAATAATATTCAAATGTTCTTTAAGCACAACCAAGTCATCTTCCTCTTTAGCTATATATAATAACCCCTTTATTGATGTAATAGGAGAACGGAGATCGTGAGAAATGCTGTACACAAATGTATCGAGCTCTTTACTTGCTGTTGCCAATTCAGCATTTTTGTTTTCCAACACCTTTTTAGACCTGATTACTTTATTTATCATGCCAACCATATACAATGTAATACTGCTGATGATAACTATTACACACAAAATATTGGCTATCAACAAAAGGGTATTTATCTTTCTTGCTACATTACCCAGCACTGCCGAAAATGCACTTTCTTTTTTTGATAATGCAACTGAAAGCGCATCAATCCTTTTTATTTTTAATTCTTTATCCTTATCAGTGAAAGATTTTGCGGCTATACTATTGTGAACTTCTTCGCCCAGTAGGCGTAAGTTATCTGTCAAGACATCACCATCAGACCAGATAGAAATGGCCTCTTTCATAAAGGGCATTGACTGAAAAGACCTAAACAACCAAATCATATCCGGGATATCAGTCCCGTGATTGTGACCCGCAATAAACCCTCTGAAAATAATACTATCATCTTTATCTCCTTGCAAACTAACTCTGGCAAGCTTATCTCCACCCGGCACATCAATAGACTTCTTAAATGAAGTATAGTACTGCTCATCGCCAAGATTTATGTAGGTAGCTAAAAATAATGATGCGTCTTTTTGACCTTTTGAATATTCAGATTCCCCGTTAATATATGCTCTTACACCTGATAGAATCTTTATTGTATAAAAGTTGATTGTGATCAATAAGATTGATGACAATGTCACAAACAACATCAAGAGAAAATTCTTCTTTTTCATGTGATTTTATTAAGTACCCGTCCACAAAACCCACAATCATTCGTTAATGCAATGTAATTATAGTGAAATTTTTAATTCCACTATGTCAAATTATCTAAAAATGTTGTTTGACTATAAAAATTTGACTTATGTATGATTAAACTGTTGAACAAAGTATAAACAATCGTAGTTCTTATTAATTATCCATCAATTAATATAATTTTGCGTTCCCTCTGCAAAAAGGAGTTACCAAAATAGATGGTCAAACTTAGTGTTGTTATCATTACTTATAATGAAGAGAAAAACATCGGCAGATGTATTGCCTCTGTGAAAGAAGTAGCTGATGAGATACTGGTTATAGACAGCTCTTCTACAGACCATACTGTTGCTGTAGCAACAAGTATGGGCGCAAGAGTTATAGATAATGCATTTACAGGCTACGGAGAACAGAAGAATTTCGCTACAAAGAATGCTACTTACGACTGGGTACTCTCCCTCGATGCTGACGAAGAACTATCGCCTGAATTAACAGCCAGTATCTGCCGGGTTAAAGAGGAACAACTATTCGCAGTTTATGAGATGCCAAGGTTCACGAATTATTGCGGACAATGGATAAAACACTCCGGTTGGTACCCCGACCGCCAAACCAGGTTATATGACCGAACTAAGGGTAAGTGGATAGAGAAAAAAGTACATGAATACTGGGACCTTACTGCGGGCGGGAAAAAAGGCTTATTAAAGGGCGATTTATTGCATTATAGCTATGGTTCAATAAGCGAGCATTTGAATAAAATAGAGAAATACTCTGAACTGGCTGCATTAGATGCAGTAGCAAAAGGAAAGACAAGTACCATATTGACTATTTTATTTTCCCCATTCTGGCACTTTGTCAATGAATACTTCTTCAAGCTAGGCTTTTTGGATGGGTTTTACGGGTATATGATTTGTAAGCTATCAGCTTATGCCACATTCAATAAGTATACCCGCATACGCACTTATAGCAAAGCAAAAAACAAAGCCTAGTAGATTATTTATTCATATCATTGATAATTATCAAACAATAAATGACTACCGAATTATTATGAGGGTGGTCAATAAAGCAAAAGAGGCACATCTTACGATGTGCCTCTTTTGTAAATATATTGTGTTGATTGAAATTAAGCGATTTCAACTTCAGCACCTGCTTCTTTCAATTTAGAAGCGATGTCTTCAGCTTCACCCTTGCTGATACCTTCCTTAACATTCTTTGGAGCGCCATCAACTAATTCCTTAGCTTCTTTCAAACCAAGACCTGTAAGATCCTTAACAACCTTAACAACGTTCAACTTAGATGCACCTGCATTCTTAAGAACTACGTTGAAAGAAGTTTTTTCAGCAGCAGCGGCTGGTGCATCAGCACCACCACCTGACATTACAACTGCAGCAGCAGCTGGCTCGATGCCGTAATCAGATTTCAAGATGTTAGCTAATTCCTGTACATCCTTTACAGTAAGTGCTACTAATTGTTCGGCTAATGCTTTTACGTCTGCCATTTTGTATGATTTTTAAATTTGTTTTTTAAAGTAATGTTGTTAATTAAGTTGTACTCTTTGTAACTTATATATTGGACTTGGAAGCCATTTTTGTATGCCTGTAGTTTTTAGTTTAAGCTGCCAACCACCGGCATTCACAGTTAAAACTATTCTGCTGTAGCAGTAGCTTCTTCTGTAGCAGTTTCTGCTGCTGCGCCTTCGTGGTGGTGCAACAATGCAGCCAAAACGCGCTTTGCAGGAGACTGAAGCAATCCGATAACTTCGCCGATAAGCTCGTTCTTCGTCTTGATTTTAGTCAGGTTAACCAGTTCATTATCTCCTGTAAATACATCAGAACCGATCAAAGCCGCTTTCAAAACAGGCTTTTCTTTATTCGTTTTACGGAAAGAAGAAAGGATCAGAGCTGGTTCTTTTGGAGACTCAGAGAACATAAGTGCAGTAACACCATGTAATGACTGATAAATGTCTGCATATTTTTCATCGTTGAAGCTTTCAAGCGCTTTCTTGATGAGGGTGTTCTTAGCTACCTTCAGTTCTACGTTCTTTTCGAAGCAGAGACGGCGCAGCTTGCTCACCTGATCTACCGTTAATGATTCGGTATTGGTGATGTAAAAGTTGTCGTACTGAGCAAACTTTTCTTTCAGTGCAACTATAGCTTCATTTTTTTGAGCTGGTGTCATTTTTGTTAATGTGTTAATTTGAAAGTGCGGAGCTGATGTTACGCATCAATGTCCTGTTTCAAAATGTTAACGATATTTTTTTAAAATTGTGGTAAAGCACATTTTTTCATCAGTGCTGTTCCACATTTCTTAATTATCCTACACTCTTAGTGTCGATAGCTAATCCCGGGCTCATGGTTGCTGCCATGCTGATACCTTTTAAGTAAGTACCTTTTGCAGTTGCCGGCTTCATACGGATAAGCGTATTGATCAGTTCCTGAGCATTTTCAGCAATTTTTTCCGGAGCAAAAGATATACGACCTATAGACGCGTGGATGATACCAGCTTTATCTATTTTGAATGCGATCTTACCACCTTTTACTTCATTAACAGCGTTAGCTACATCGTTAGTAACTGTACCTGTTTTAGGGTTAGGCATCAAGTTACGAGGTCCAAGGATTTTACCGAGCTTACCGATTTTAGGCATTACGGATGGTGTAGCAACTACTACATCTACATCTGTCCAACCTGCTTCGATCTTAGCAACGAATTCGTCAAGACCTACGAAATCAGCACCTGCTGCTTTCGCTTCAGCTTCCTTGTCAGGAGTACAAAGCACCAATACGCGCTTTGTTTTACCTGTACCGTGAGGAAGGCTTACAGTACCACGAATAGCCTGATCTGCCTTCTTAGGATCAACACCTAAGCGGATGTGCACATCAACAGAGCTATCAAACTTGGTGATGTTTATTGACTTAACTGTAGCAGCTGCTTCAGCAAGAGAATATACTTTATTTTTATCGAGTTTAGCTTCTACAGCTTTTCTTTTCTTTGTGATTGCCATTGCATCAAAAATTTAATAAGGTGGATAATTAAGCCCAGGGAGCAGTACCTTCTACTGTGAAGCCCATGCTACGCGCCGTACCGGCTACCATGCTCATTGCGCTGTGCAATGTGAAGCAGTTAAGATCTGCCATTTTATCTTTAGCGATCTCTTCTACCTGT
>CANGMZ010000021.1 GCA_947454715.1 Chitinophagaceae bacterium | reverse complement strand
GCGTTGAGTGATAAAACGGTCAGCAGGTTTGGAAGACGGCGCCCCTATTTTGTTATCGGTGCAATTATTTGCAGTTTGTGTTTATTGGCAATGCCTTTCAGTAGAGCATTATGGATGGCTGCCGGTTTACTGTGGATATTAGATGCTGCCAATAATATGACTATGGAGCCATATCGTGCGTTTATTAGCGATAAGCTACCCCAAAAACAACATGCAACAGGTTTTCTAACACAAAGTTTTTTTACCGGTCTTGGCATAACCCTCGCCAATCTTACTCCGGGTATATTGGTTGCAATAGGGTTCATCAGCCAAAATGCACGAAGCAGTAATAACATCCCTTACACAACTTATGCCGCATTCCTCATTGGTGCATTTGTATCGATAGCATCGGTTATGTACTCAGTACTCACTACCAAAGAGGACCCGATGACTGTAGAAGAGGTGGAGGAAATAAAGAAACAACCCGGAGGGATAGCAGTAATTTTTAAAGATATTTCAGCGGCAATAAAGGATATGCCGCCTATTATGAAACAACTGGGTATTGTCTATTTGTTTAACTGGTATGCGATGTTCATCTATTGGCAGTTCATTACATTATGTCTTGCTAAAACAATATTTAAAACAGCAGACCCTTCAAATCCCGGTTTTACAAGTGCGCAATTACTTACCGGTACAATTAATGGCACTTACAATATTGTTACTTTTTGTGTTGCTTTTGTGTTAGCGTGGCTGTCGCAAAAAACGAAACCTCAAAACGTACATTTTGTTAGTCTGCTTTTGGCAGGCGCAGGGTTATTTATGTTGCCGTCTATTCAGCAGCAAAGTTTATTGTTACTACCAATGATAGGTTTGGGTATTGGTTGGGCAAGCATGATGGGTACTCCTTATGTGCTCCTTGCAGGTTCAATGCCACATAATAGAACCGGAGTTTATATGGGTATACTCAATATGTTCATTGTAATACCTATGTTACTGGAAACAGTCTCGTTCAGATTTATATATCATAACATATTGAGTAATGACCCGGGTAATGCTATACGTTTTGCAGGGTTGCTGATACTTATTTCTGCACTCTTTACGGTAATGTTACGACCTCCTAAAAATTAATTTACTTCCACCTGAAAAAGATAAGTGATGATAAGTGATATTGGTTATAAAAATAGCATTGATTTGTTGCATAAGGCCACAACGCCTTTCGGTTTTGTAGCAGCGGTCAATGGTGTCGATAATTATACACGTATTTGGAGTAGAGATGGAATAATAACCAGCATAGCGGCTTTATATAGTGGCGATGATACACTACTTGATACAATTAAGGCAACCATTGAAACGCTTTTTAGTCATCAGCATTCATCAGGGTTCATTCCCAGCAATGTTACTCCGGGCACAGATAAAGTAAGCTATGGTGGTGCAGTCGGTAGAGCAGACAATGTTCCTTGGGCTATTATTGGTTTACTTACCTATACTCAGCACACAGGTAATAACATATATGCTATTCAATATGAAGCAAATGTGAAAAAAGCATTTGAATTACTTGACGCATGGGAATATAATGGTCGGGGGCTCGTGTATGTTCCACAAAGTGGAGATTGGGCAGATGAGTATATTCATCATGGTTACATTTTGTACGATCAACTTTTGCGAATATGGGCATTAGAACTGGCCGCAAAGCAATATAATAATGATTCGTATGCTACTAAAGCATTACACATACGTCAGCTATTAACAGTTAATTTTTGGAATCACAATTCTGAGCAAGATTATTATTCTTTTGCACTTGCTAGACAAATGAAAAATGCTCCGGAAGGATATTGGTTGATGGGCTTCAACCCCGGAGGTCTCTATGAACAATATGATCTTGGTGCGAATGCCTTGGCAATTTTGTTGCAACTGGGTACAGATGCACAACAAAATGAAGCCAAACAATATTTGGAGTCAATGGTTAATGAAGCAAAAGGAATGTTGCCCTCATTTTCTCCTGTAATAGATCTGGGAGATATTGCTATGGCTGAATTGTTGCTTAATCATGCTTATAACTTTAGAAATCATCCACATGAATTTCATAATGGAGGCTTGTGGGCAGTTTGGAATGGCTTTGCAGCTGCTGCATTAGCAGCTGCCGGAGCAAAGTTTAGTGCGCAAAGACTAATTACCGCCATCCACGATGCAAATAATAAGAGCCACAATAATACGCATTGGGGATTTTTTGAAAATATACATGGTGCAAGCAGTTTGCCAATAGGCGTTGAGTATTGCACCTGGAGTGCTGCGGGAGCAATAATTGCAGAGCAGGCAATGAAAGGAAATTATATAACAAGATAACTGTCGGTTATGAAACATAAATACGTTCTGGCAATCGGTGAACTGTTGGTTGATACGATTACCAATGTGCAAGTCGATGATCTTTCGCAAGCAAAATACCTCAATATACATCCGGGTGGTAGTGCATCTAATTTTTGCAGATACCTCAGCCGTTGCGGAACTGATTCTCGATTAGTGGCTTCGGTAGGGAATGATGGCTTTGGTAAAATATTATTGGATAAAATATTGTTAGATGGGTTAAGTACTGCACACATCAGCAAAGTAAATGACCATAATACATCGTTGATAGTTGTAGGCAGGAACAGTAAGACTCCCGATTTTATTCCTTACAGAGATGCAGACAGATATATAACTGATGTAGATAAAGAATTGATAAGCAATGCTTCATTACTTCATACTACAGCATTCTCATTAAGTAAAGACCCTGCACAAACAACAATAGTTGAAGCATTCTCTGAAGCGCATAACCAAAACATCCCTGTTTCTGTTGATTGGAATTATTCAGAAAAAATATGGGCAAGTTTTGATGATGGGAAAAGGGTTTTTAATCAATTACAAGACTATAGTCCATTGCTGAAGTTTAGCATGGATGATATATGTAGGTTCTTGGGACAACGTCTGAGTATACAAGATGCATTGAATTTCTTAAGTTCTGTAAATGCAAATTTGGTTTGTTTAACATGTGGTGCTGAAGGTGTTTTTTATAGATCTGCACAAGTGGAATGGCGCTATTTGCCTGCAGCTAAAATTGTTGTGGAAAATGCTACAGGCGCAGGAGATGCGTTTTGGGCGGGGTTGATACATGCATGGGTAGAACATAAAGAGGTAGAAGAATGTGTGCAGGAAGGGATCAATACTGCATCTAATAAATTACAAGGGAAATTAAAGAGAACAGTTGAAAGTCATATCAAATAGATGGGCGCAGATAGTGCAGGCTGCAATAATGTTGTTTGCAGAAAATGGTTGTGAGGCCACGATTACCAAGCTTATTGCAGTTGAGGCAGGTGTATCTGAGGCATTGATCTTCCTGCAAAATTAGTGTCACAAGCACAGATGTTTTGGAAAATGCAGGCTATACTTAAGGATATGGAAATACCTGTAAATCACCATTTACGTTTTATTGGTCCAGTACATAACCAATTAATAAAAGCTTTTTTGAATTAGAATATGAGCACCCCGTTGAAGAGACCATTTTCATATTACTCATAGGTGATGCTTTGTGGACAGGTTATGTAACCGGTGCAATTTTGAAAAATGATAGGCTCGCAAGTGTGATAAAAAGTAAATATCGCATTGTAAATAAGGGTTTCAAAAGATAGAAGATAAATCTAAAACATATCAAAATGAGTAAACATATTGTTTCTCAGAGAGCCATTATCAGAGAAATGGATGCCTCGGAATTGATTCAATACATTTATGAACTAAAAAGTAAGGGCAGCCTAACCGAAGAAGAAGATAAGTATTACGATTACGCAATCAGGCAGCTAAATTACTTAACTGACAATAGAGGTTATTGTTGATTGCAGCTTAGTAAAATTATAAATGTAATATCGTATGTCTCAGAAAATCAAACGAATAGGGATAATAACATCCGGTGGTGATAGTCCGGGAATGAATGCTGCTATACGTGCAATTGTACGTACAGCTATATATTATGATATAGAACCTTATGGTATAAGGCGAGGATATCAGGGTATGATAGAAGGTGATATCTTTAAAATGGAGACGACTGACGTAGCTCGTATTATACAGACCGGAGGAACTATTTTAAAGACTGCACGCAGTAAAGAGTTCATGACTATTGAGGGGAGGGCAAAAGCATACGAACAACTGAAGAAACTAGGTATAGAGGCGCTTGTATTGATAGGAGGAGATGGGACCTTCAGAGGTGCTACAGCGTTTTTTAAAGAGCATACAATTCCTGCAATAGGATTGCCGGGTACAATTGATAAAGATCTGGAGGGAACTGATTTTACTATTGGATATGATACAGCAGTGAATACTGCTGTTACTGCCATAGATAAAATAAGAGAGACCGCTGATGCTCATGATCGTTTGTTTATTGTTGAAGTGATGGGGCGTGATGCCGGTTATATTGCACTCAATAGTGGGATAGCTTGTGGTGCTGAAGATATTTTAATACCTGAAGTTGAAAATGATATCGAGGCAATACTAAATCGTATTGCTTACGATGAGCGAAGGAAAAAAACAGTACACGTAATAGTTGTGGCAGAGGGTAGTGGTGCAATTGGTACTAATAATTTGCACGAGGCAATTGTTAATCGTTTTCCTGCACTTGATACAAGAGTTTGTATATTGGGGCATATTCAGCGTGGTGGACCTGCTACTTTTTCAGATAGAGTATTGGCAAGCAGGTTGGGTTATGCCGCAGTATTAGCATTATTGGAAGGACGCACTCAGGTAATGGCAGGAATTGTGAGCGATAAATTACATTTCACTCCATTTGAGTTGGTGGGAAAGCTGAATACACCAATTAGTGAAGATAAATTAAAGATGATAAGAGTATTATCTGCATAACTATAAATAAATTTACAGCATGAGTCAATATAAGAAAACAAAGATCGTAGCTACAGTAGGTCCTGCCTGCAATACTTTTGAGAAATTGCTTGCCCTTGTGCAAGCTGGTGTTAATGTCTTTCGTCTCAATTTTTCTCATGGCACACATGAACAACATGCTCAGGTAATAGACCTTATCGGTAAAATCAATAAAGAATATGGATTGCATGTTGCCATACTAGCCGACCTGCAAGGTCCAAAATTGCGTGTTGGTGAACTTGAAGGAGGGGCTATTGATTTTGTTACGGGAGACACATTTTACTTTACCAACGAAAAGGTAATTGGTAACAAAGAAAGAGTATATATATCATATCCTGATTTCTCAGCAGATGTGCGCATAGGCGAAAAAATTCTGCTTGATGATGGTAAGATAGAAGTGATTATTGAAACTGTTACTGAAGATAAACAGGTGAAGGTGAGAGTTCTTAATTCAGGCGTTTTATTACCTAAAAAAGGCGTTAACTTACCTGATACAAAGATATCATTACCATCACTTACTGAAAAGGACCTCAACGATTTGGAGTTTATCTTGACACAGCCGGTTGATTGGATTGCTTTATCATTTGTTCGTCGTCCGGAAGATTTTTTAGAACTCATACAGCGAATCAAAGCTGCCGGAAAATCTGCAAAGATTGTTTCTAAAATTGAAAAACCGGAAGCCCTGAAATATTTGCGTGACATCATTATTGCATCTGATGCTGTTATGGTTGCCCGTGGTGATTTAGGTGTAGAGCTACCATTGGAACAGGTACCTATGATACAGAAAAAGATTGTGCGTATGTGTATACATCGTGCTAAGCCTGTAATTATAGCTACTCAGATGATGGAAAGCATGATAGACCGCACAAGGCCGAACCGCAGTGAAATTACAGACGTGGCAAATGCTGTTTTGGAAGGTGCAGATGCGGTAATGCTGAGTGCAGAAACAGCTGCAGGTCAGTATCCTGAATTGGTGATTAAAACAATGGTGAACATAATTGTTGAAGCTGAAAAAGAAGAAACTGTTTATAACAGGAACCTGACACCTCAGCCGCATTCACCGTCATTCCTGAGCGATGCTCTTTGCTATAATGCTTGTGAAATCTCCAGCTCTATCAATGCAAACGCATTGGTTGGAATGACCCAAACAGGATACACCGGATTTATGTTGTCCAGTTACCGACCGCATGCACCAATTTATATGTTTACTCAAAATGCGACATTAGTAAATCAATTAAGCCTCAGTTGGGGGTTAGATGCATTTTATTATGCAGGTGATAAAGATTTTGATGAAACCATTAAAGATCAAATCGCTTTCTTGAAAGAAAAAGGTTTGTTGAATGTCAATGATGTAATTGTTAATACAGGAAGTTTGCCTGTAGGTGCGAAGTTGTCATCTAATACATTAAAAATAACTAAGGTGTCTTAGCGTTCCGTATAGCAGCCATACTTGTTTTTGAATGATATTCATCAGTCGATAATTGTGTGTTGCTTAAAGATACCTACATTAGCATCTGTTTAATAAACCGGAAAAATGAACGACCAAATACGTCAATTAATACCTTCAGCATTGTGGGGGCACTTTGCAGACCTCAATGCAGTACCAAGGCCATCTAAAAAAGAAGAAAGAGTAATTGCTTTTATTAAAGCATTTGGAGAAGGTTTGGGGTTAGCGACCATTGTAGATGAAGTAGGTAATGTTATAATAAAGAAACCTGCAACTCCGGGAATGGAAGATCGCCAGACCATTGTTATGCAGAGTCATTTGGATATGGTTCACCAGAAAAATAGTGATACCGTATTCAACTTTGATACACAGGGTATAGAAATGTATGTTGATGGTGACTGGGTAAAGGCAAAAGGAACTACACTTGGTGCAGATAATGGTATCGGTGTAGCCTCGATTATGACTTTGCTTTCATCTACAGATATTCCACATCCAGCTTTGGAGGCATTATTTACAATTGATGAAGAAACCGGAATGACCGGAGCATTGTCGCTAAAGGGCGGTTTGCTCGATGGAAAGATCATGTTGAACCTCGATACAGAGGAAGATAATGAGCTGACTATTGGTTGTGCGGGTGGTATTGATATTACTGCTACCGGTAATTATAACAGGTTGGCTACTAATGGAGGAATAGCACTTCGCATTTCGGTGAAAGGCCTTACCGGCGGTCACTCTGGTGGTGATATTCACTTGGGTAGAGGTAATGCCAATAAGATAATGAACCGTATTCTGCAAAATCTTTCAAAGGATTTCAGTGTTGGCATTTCAGAAATCAACGGCGGAAGTTTGCGTAATGCTATTCCTCGTGAGTCTTTTTCTATAGTCGTTGTTAATGATAATGATGCAACTCGGGTGCAATCTGCTGTTGCTGCATTATCTGTATTGTTGAAGGATGAGTATAAAGTAACAGATGCTAACTTATCTATCAGCATCGATGTAACTGAAATGCCTGCTCAGGTAATGGATGCAGATTTTCAACAGAAATTATTGAAGTCTGTATATGCTTGCCCTAATGGCATTTACCGCATGAGTCCTGAGATAAAAGGTTTAGTACAAAGTTCAAATAATTTAGCTCGAATATTAGTTAAAGACGGCTCATATAGCCTTCAATGCCTTACCCGTAGTTCAGTGAACTCTGAAAAAGATGACCTTACTGCGGCTATTACCAGTACTTTTGAGTTGATGGATGCTGCGGTGGCACTTAGCGGTGCTTATCCTGGTTGGCAACCAAGACCTGATGCGCCAATTATTCAGTTAATGAGTAATCTTTATCAGGAAATGTTCAATGAACAGGCACATGTTAATGCGGTGCACGCCGGATTGGAATGTGGTATTTTAGGTACTAACTATCCTGATATGCAAATGATTTCATTTGGTCCGAACATCTATGGTGCACATTCACCTGATGAGCGTGTTCAAATATCATCTGTTCAGAAATATTGGGGCTATTTGTTAGAGACACTCAAAAGAACCCCCAAGAATTAATAACTAATTTTCTATAACAAATATGGCGCAGCTTAAAACTGCGCCATATTTGTTGATTATAAGGGTGACTATTTCATAAATGCTGAGTACATCCAAACCAGTTTTTCTTGTTGTTTTATATAATCACTCATGAGTGAGTTCGTTCCTTCGTCATTAGCCTCTGCAGATATAGCTAGAATTTCTCTTTCTAAAGTTAAAAGGATACTAAATGAGTCAAGGACACTTTCAATAGCGACTTTGCCTTTTGAAACCTGTGTCACTTCTTTAATTTGTGAAGTTTTTACATAATCACTGAAAGAGTGTAGTGGGGTATGTCCCAATGTAAGAATACGTTCGGCAATCTCATCAACCTTCAAAAGCGCATCTGTATATAATTCTTCAAATTTCAAATGCAATTCAAAGAATTTCTCACCTGTAATATTCCAATGAAATCCGCGTGCATTAATATAAAAAAGCTGATAATTGCTCAATAGATTATTTAGCTTATCAGCAAGCACTTTACCTTGTTTTTCGTCTAATCCTATTTGATTTTTCTTTCCCATGGTTTGTTAGTTTTTTATAAAGTTAAACATTGTTGTATTGTCTCATTATTGCCTTTCTTGATAGTATAATTAGTAAAAAACATTAGGATCCTATTGTTAGAGTACATAAGCAGACATACTTACCAAGGGATTCTCAGATGTGAATAAAGCACTTAAACTATTAACTATAGTAGGAAAAATAATTTTGTATAAGTAAAATGAAAATAAATTAAACGCTTGTGGTTAGTTTTTTATGATTATTTAGAATTTAGTTTAATTTTGGACGAAATATATTAAACAAATTGGAGCAATATCGTATCAATGATCTGGAAAGGCTGACAGGTGTAAAGGCACACACCATACGTATTTGGGAAAAGCGCTACCAGCTCATCGAGCCTTCACGTACTGCAACTAACAGGCGTTATTATAATGGTATACAATTGCTACGGTTGATGAATGTATCAACATTATTGGCAAATGGTTACAAAATATCTAATGTCGCATCTTTGTCAACGGACGAGTTGAGTGAATTGATAATGGGGTTGCACGATGCAACATCAAGTGATACAATCTGCGCAGCATATATACATGACTTGTCAACTGCAATGGTGGCATTCAATGAAAAGTCTTTTGATGAAGTATTTGATGCCGCTGTTAAAAAAATGGGATTCTATGATTGTATGTTAAATGTAGTCTATCCATTTTTACGAAAAACAGGACTCATGTGGCGTATTGATAAATCTGCACCCATACAAGAGCATTTTGCTTCCTGTATCATTCGTCGGAAAATAATAATGGCTACAGATGCATTGCCATTAGATGCTGCAAAGAAAAAGTCATTTATGTTATTTCTTCCTCCTGCAGAATGGCATGAAACAGGATTACTTCTTGCAAATTATCTGATTCGTTCTAAAGGGTATAAAACCATATATCTTGGTCAAAATGTGCCTTATGATGATATTAAGGTTGTTATGGATAATGTTGCACCTGATTATATGCTTACCTTTTATATCTCGCCTAAACCTTCTGAAGAGATAGTTACTGAAATTTCAAAACTAGCTAAAGAGAATAAAGGTGTTAAAATATTGATTACCGGCGATAGCTCACTATTAGGTGAATTAAATTTTAATGATAAAAATTCAATATATTTAAAAGATATTGACGCCCTTATGAATATTTTATAAGTTTTTATTTTTTCATAACATATTTTGCTGTAACATTGTTTAATATTTTTACAAAAAAGTTAAACAATTGTCTGAAATAGGTATTATAGGTAGTGGATTTGCAGGACTGTCGGCGGCTTGCTTTATGGCAAAAGCGGGGCATGACGTTACTGTATTTGAAAAAAATCACACAATAGGTGGTAGAGCCAGAGTATTTTCTGAACATGGCTTTACTTTCGATATGGGACCTAGTTGGTATTGGATGCCAGATACATTTGAACGTTTCTTTGCAGAATTTGGGAAAAAGCCATCCGATTATTACAAACTGGTTCAGCTCGACCCTGGTTTCCAAATGATATTTGACAAAACAGAAGCTCTTCGTATACCGGCCAGTTACGAAGAATTGTGTGCGGAGTTTGAAGCAATAGAACCCGGAAGCACTCAAAAACTCGAAAAATTTCTGGAAGAAGCTAAATTCAAATACAATGTTGGTATGCGTCAGATGGTCTACAAACCATCTTTCTCGTGGTTAGAGTTTGCCAGTCTGGAAGTTATTACTAGTGCTGCTCGTTTGCAGATGTTCAAATCTGTTCGATCTCATGTAAGAAGTTATTTTAAAGATCCGCGCTTAGTTGCATTGATGGAGTTTCCTGTATTGTTTTTGGGCGCTATGGCATCTGATATACCTGCGTTATACAGTATGATGAACTATGCGGCACTGTCATTAGGTACCTGGTACCCCATGGGTGGCATGATGGAAATTATTAAAGCAATGGAGCAACTAGCTTTAGAGTTAGGGGTGAAGTTTAAAACAGACAGTGCAGTAAATAAAATATTTGTAAGTGGTAATAAGGTTACAAAATTAGATACAGCAAAAGGTGTTTATTCCACAGATGCTGTAATAGCTTCCGGCGATTACCATCATATAGAGCAGCAATTACTTGATGCGTCATATCGAAATTATGATGAAGCATATTGGGAGAAAAGGACTTTTGCGCCATCAAGCTTAATCTTTTATTTAGGTGTTAAGAAAAAAATAAAACGACTCATTCATCACAACTTATTTTTTGATACTTCACTCGATGATCATGCCATAGAAATTTATGATAATCCCCAATGGCCAAGCAAACCTCTTTTCTACGTTTGTTGTCCATCAAAGACTGATGCATCTGTAGCACCGGAAGGGATGGAAAATCTTTTTATACTTATGCCTATTGCTCCTGGATTGGAAGATACACCGGAGTTAAGAGAAAAGTATTTTGACATTATAATGAAGCGGTTAGAGTATTTATGTGATGATGATATACGCGATTATATTGTTTACAATAAAAGCTATTGTATCTCAGATTTCGTAAATGATTATAATGCATATAAAGGGAATGCTTATGGTTTGGCAAATACATTAAGACAAACAGCAGTACTAAAGCCGACTTTACGTAATAAAAAAATCAAGAATTTATTTTATGCCGGTCAACTCACAGTGCCTGGGCCAGGAGTGCCACCATCACTAATTTCCGGACAGTTAGCTGCAGAACAATTAATAAAAACGCTTAAAAATAGTAATTCATGAAGCAATTGTATGATGATGTATCATTAGCATGCAGTAAGTTGACAACAACTTCATACAGCAGTAGCTTTTCTATTGGAATCTATTGTTTGAAAAAGCCTTTGCGTGCACCAATTTATTCTATTTATGGTTTTGTTCGTTTTGCCGATGAGATAGTAGATACGTTTCATGAGCACGATAAAAAAGTACTCTTCGATGAATTTAAAGAAGATACCTGGAAAGCTATAGACAGAAAGATAAGTCTCAATCCAATTCTAAACAGTTTTCAGCATGTTGTACACAATTTTGGTATTGAAAAGGAATTAATAGAGTGCTTTTTACAAAGCATGGAGACCGATCTTTCTGAGAAAGAACACGATCGCCAAACGTATGATACCTATATATTAGGATCAGCTGAGGTAGTTGGATTGATGTGTTTAAGGGTTTTTACCAATAACGATGAAGCATTATACCAAAGATTGAAACCATCAGCAATGAAACTTGGTGCAGCATTTCAGAAAGTTAATTTTCTACGTGATGTGAAAAGTGATTATGAGCAATTGGGTAGGGTATACTTCCCGGGAGTTAACTTTGCTGAGTTCTCGGAGGTAGAGAAAAAACATATTGAAAAAGAGATACACGACGATTTTCAAATAGCTTTTGAGGGTATAAAAGCCTTGCCGGTCGACTGCCGTTTCGGTATTTATGTCGCTTATGTTTATTATAAAACGTTGTTCAATAAGATAAGTGCTATACCTTCGGCGAGAATATTAATGGAGCGTGTGCGCATATCAAATCGAAAGAAAATGAGATTGCTGCTGGCCTCTTATTTAAGACACTCTTTTAGTTTATTATAAATTATGAATGAAGCTTTGGATCAAGAATTGGTGATATTGGTTGATGAACAGGACAATGAGATAGGAACAATGGAAAAATTGCAAGCCCACAAGGAAGGGAAATTGCATAGAGCTGTTTCTGTTTTCATATTTAATTCTAAAAAAGAATTGCTACTGCAAAAGCGTGCAGCCGGTAAATATCATTCACCCGGACTTTGGACAAATACTTGTTGCACGCACCCGCGACAAGGAGAGTATGTAAAGCAGGCCGCAAACCGCAGATTAATGGAAGAAATGCAATTGTCTTGCCCTTTACATAAGGCATTCACATTTGTATATAATGCGAAGTTAGACAACGGTTTGACTGAGCATGAATTCGACCATGTGTTTACCGGCATTGCTGATGGAAAGCCAAAACCCGATGCAGATGAGGTAGAAGCATATAGATACATTAGTGTAGATATGCTTGATAAAGAACTGCAAACCAATCCTGAAAACTTTACAGAATGGTTTAAAATATGTTATGATAAATACTTCTTTGAGCTTTTCAAAGGGTAAAGATTACTAGATATGAAAGTATATACACTTTACAGGGAACAGTTTTTGCCTATTACGCTAAAGGCTGCGTGGGATTTCTTTTCTACACCGGCAAATTTGGCTAAGATAACGCCGGAGGATATGGGTTTCACAATTGTTTCGAAACTCGATGAAGGTGGTATATATAAAGGAATGCATATTGAATACCGAGTAGCTCCACTATTAGGTATTAAAATGAAATGGATTACAGAAATTGGTGCTGTAGAACCACCATATAAGTTTGTAGATATGCAACTTAAAGGTCCTTATGCACTTTGGGAGCACACGCACACATTTATAGAAACTGATGGTGGTGTTATGATGACAGATGAAGTAAGGTATGCAATACCGTTGGGTATTCTTGGTCAAATTGCTCACGCAATCATGGTAAAGAAGCGCTTGCATGATATTTTTGATTTCAGAGCAGAGACATTGAAGAAATTTTTTAAGTAAAGAATTGATGTATGTTATATAATATACTAATTGTATTAGCAACTTTTGTTGGTATGGAAGGTGTGGCTTGGTTAACGCATAAATTTGTAATGCATGGTATTTTTTGGAATCTCCACGAAGACCATCACAAAAAGAACCCAACATCATTTTTTGAAAAAAATGATTACTTTTTTGTCATTTTTGCAGTTCCCGGTATTATTTCACTGGCAATCGGCACATTTTATGAGCCATTGCATTGGTTAATGTTTATTGGAACGGGAATTACTATTTATGGGTTTGCTTATTTTATGGTCCATGATATTTTCATTCACCAGCGTTTCAAAATATTTAGAAACACAGATAATGTATATTTCAGAGCTATTCGTAGAGCGCACAAAATGCATCATAAGCATTTAGGCAAGGAGGATGGCGAATGTTTTGGTATGCTTTGGGTGCCTATGAAGTATTTTGTTGAGGCAATGAAAAGAAATAGTGCTAATGCCTGAGCAATATACATATCTGTTGGTCGATTTTTTTTGTATCGTCTTTCCGTTCATATTCTCTTTCGTACCACGATTTAACTTTATTAGTCAATGGCGCTACTTTGTATTGCCGTGCCTGCTTACAGGTTTGTTTTTTGTTGCATGGGATGTTTTGTTCACCTATTTAGGTGTTTGGAGCTTTAACCCTAAATATGTTATTGGCATATATTTGTTTGGCTTGCCTTTAGAGGAATACTTTTTCTTTATTTGTATTCCTTATGCATGCACCTTCACTTATCACTGTCTGAACCTGTTCTTTACATTTTCTGCATCCACAAATCGACCAATAATATTTAAATGGTTGTTCGTTTCAATTTTAGCGATTACGGCTCTGTTGCATTTAAGCCACCTGTACACATCGGTTACTTTTCTCTTATTGGCTGCATTCCTGGTAATTCTATCATATAAAAAGGTAGCATATTTGCCAGCATTCTTTTTTTGTTTCATGCTAATACTGATACCATTTTTTATATCTAATGGCATTCTCACAGGTAGCATTATTGGCAGGACAGTCGTAATGTATAATAACCATCACAATCTTGGCATTCGTATGTTTACAATTCCAATAGAAGATACATTTTATGGTATGCTTTTATTATTGATGAACGTTACCGGATTTGAATATCTTAAGCAAAAGGCAAATATTAAGGTAAATCAGCCTCATACAGATGATATATAATTAATGGGGTTAAGTAGTTAAACCTTTTATGTAATTTGCTGTCCCATTCCGTTTAATATCAATGATAATGAGATCTCGAATACTGGCATTAATATTTGGTTTATTTTGCATTTCCTTTCAATCAATTGCACAGCACAACCTCACCGGTCGCATTGTTGATGCTACGGATACTTCAAGTCTGGTTGGTGTTTCAATAAGTGTAAACAGCACTACTGACAGTAATATAAAAACCGGTAGCGTTTCAGATATTGATGGTAATTTCTCTGTTTCCGTTTTATCAGGCTCTTATATTGTTAGGTTTAACTATTTGGGTTATAGGGTTGTTAGCCAAATCGTAACAATTACAACAAGTGATAAGTCATTAGGAATAATAAAGTTGTCTTCATCTGCCAAAGAATTAAAAGGGGTTACGGTAAAAGATAAACAGATTCGTGGTACACAATTGGGCGATACTTCTCAATTTAATGCTGATGCTTATAAAACCCATCCAGATGCAACTGCCGAAGACTTGGTAACCAAGATGCCTGGTGTAACATCTGATGCCAATGGTGTGAAAGTGAATGGGGAATCACTTCAACAAGTTTACGTAGACGGTAAACCATTTTTTGGAAACGACCCTACATTGGCGTTAAAAAACCTGCCAGCTGAAATTATAGATAAAATTCAAGTGTTTGATAAGTTGAGTGATCAATCATCTTTCACAGGTTTTGATGACGGTAATTCTCAAAAAACGATGAATATAGTCACGAAAGGTAGCAAGCGCGAAGGTGTATTCGGTAAACTATATGCAGGTGTTGGTACTGAGAATACCTATTCTGCGGGTGGTAATGTCAATTTCTTTCATGGTGACAGGCGTATAACCCTTATCGGATTATCGAATAATATTAATCTACAGAATTTTAGTCCACAAGATTTATTAGGGGTAAGCAGTGGTAGTGGTAATAACAGAGGTGGCGGCGGCGGTCGTGGTAGTTTTGGTGGCGGCGGAAATTCGGCAAGTAACTTTTTTGTAGGTCAACAAAATGGCATTACATCAACTAATTCTGCAGGTTTTAACTACAGTGACAACTGGGGTAAGAAACTAAAAGTGAGTGGTAGTTACTTCTTTAACGGTACCGATAATGTCAATAACTCTGAAATAGACCGTATCTACAACACAAATAGTACTTACAATGAGTTAGACACCGCAGATGTTCGCAATACCAATCATAGAGTGAATATGAGATTTGAATATACAATTGACTCATTCAACTCTGTTATTTTTACCCCAGGTGTTAGCTTTCAGAGTAATAATAATAGTACTACACAACGCGCATTGAGTGATACAGCAGAGATGCCATTGTCCAGAACACGTAACTACAACAGTGCTGACAATAATGGTTATAGCTCAACTGATAACCTTTTGATTCAACACAAATTCAAAAAGCAACGTCGTACCATTTCATTAAATGTAAACACTACACTTAATGACAAGAAAGGAACAAGCATCTACAATTCTGACAATACTTATTTTAATATCACTACTCATGATTCTGTAGCTACGAAATTTGATCAGCATAGCACAATCTATAATAACGGTTATACAGTTTCGCCAAATGTTACCTATACTGAGCCAGTTGGCAAAAAAGGTCAGCTGATGCTTTCTTACAATCCTTCTTGGTCAAACAGTAGTTCTGATAAAGAAACGCATGATAAGAATGCTACTACAAATGAGTACACCACTTTTGACACTGCATTATCTAATAAATACAAAACAACATATATCACACAAAATGGTGGTTTGAGTTATAGAGTCGGAGATCGTAAAATGACATTCTCATTTGGTGCTAATATGCAATATGCATCGCTCAGTGGTGAACAAACATTTCCGTATACGTTTACTGTAAATAGAAATTTTGCCAGTATTTTACCTACAGCAATGTATAATTATAGATACAGTGATGGTCGTAATTTACGTATTATGTACCGCACCAATACTGTAGCACCATCTGTTACTCAGTTACAAAGTGTGGTTGATGTTAGTAACCCATTGTTACTTAAAAATGGCAACCCTGATCTGCAACAAGACTATGAACACACATTGATATTGCGTTACGGACAAACAAAGTCTAAGACATCACGAAATTTCTTTGTTAATATTTATGCAAACTATATTAATAATTATATAGCCAATGCTACGATACAGCCGCATAGAGATATGATGTATAAAGATGCGCACATGCGTGATTCTATACTTATCAAGAGTGGGAGCCAGTTGACATTACCGGTAAATCTAAATGGATATTTTAATGAAAGAGCATTTTTAACATATAGCTTGCCGGTTGGAGTTATTAAAAGTAATTTGAATTTTAACGGAGGATTGAATTACACTCGCACTCCGGGTCTGATTAACAATGTAGTCAACAATGCAGATAATTATATACCATCTGCAGGTGTTGTATTAAGCAGTAATATCAGTTCCGATCTGGACTTTACACTTTCTTATACCGGTAATTACAATTTTGTCTACAATACGTTAGCGTCTCAAACGAATAGCAAGTATTATAGTCAGACAACATCCTTTAAAATCAATTACATATTTAAGAAGAATTTGGTATTTAATACAAACCTTACACACAACTATTACGCAGCGTTTAGTGGCACGGGAGATCAGAGTTTTTTCCTTTGGAATGCCTATATGGGGTATAAGTTGCTGAAAAACAAAGCTTTGGAAGCACGGATATCGGCGTTTGACATACTTAATCAAAATAAGAGCATTAACCGCACTGTGACAGGTACTTATGTAGAAAACAATATTTCTAACGCTCTCAAGCAAAACTTTATGTTCCAGTTGACATACACCATCCGAAATTTTAAAGGTCAGATGCCAACATTGGAAGATGGCCCTGAGAGAATGCATGGTCCCGGAGGTTTTGGCCCTGGCGGACCGGGTGGTCGTGGCGGTTTTGGTGGACCTCCCCCCGGAGGTATGCAGTAAGAATACAGATGTTATATGACTTTATTCTGCAATCATTCTCAGCATAATTATTGATATTTAGTACTATGCCCGGTAAAACTGAGTATAGATAGCCTATTTATCACTAATTTTGCAATCTTTTAAATTATTACATGAGTAAATCAGTAGCATTTCATACACTGGGTTGTAAGCTCAATTATTCAGAGACCTCGACGCTAAGCCGGACTCTGGAAGCTGATGGCTTTGTGAAGAAGGATTTTAATGAGCAGGCAGATGTGTATGTAATTAATACTTGCTCTGTAACAGACAATGCAGATAAGGAGTGTCGCTATATTGTAAGAGGCATTCAACGTAGAGCACCTGAGGCATTTGTTGTTATTACCGGCTGCTATGCACAATTGAAGCCCAAAGAAATTGCGCAGATAGAAGGTGTAGATCTTGTATTGGGTGCTGCTGAAAAATTCAATCTTGTCCATCATTTAAGTGAGTTAACAAAGGGCGCTGCTGACAATGGCGGTGCGAAAATTTGCTCTTGCGATATTGAAGAAGTGGAGGGGTTTAATAGTTCCTACTCTCATGCTGATAGAACTCGTGCTTTTTTGAAGGTGCAAGATGGCTGTGATTACAATTGTAGTTTTTGCACCATACCATTGGCTCGTGGCCATAGCCGTAGCGATAGTATTGAAGGAGTACTCAACAACATGACCGAATTAGCGGCTGGCGGAACAAAAGAAATTGTACTTACCGGCATAAATCTGGGTGACTTTGGTAAAGGCTATGATGGTGGGAAAACAAAGGAAACAACATTCTTTGATTTGGTACAGGCGATGGATGCACATGATGGCATTGATCGTATTCGTATTTCCAGCATAGAGCCGAATCTGCTTAACAATGACATTATATCATTTGTGGCTGGTTCGCGTAAGTTTATGCCACATTTTCATATTCCACTGCAGAGTGGGAGTGATACTATATTGGGGCTTATGCGCAGGCGCTATCGCAGAGACTTATATGCTGAGAGGGTAGCCGAAATTAAGAAGTTTATGCCGCATTGCTGTATTGGCGTTGATGTAATTGTTGGTTTCCCGGGTGAAACTGATGAATACTTTAAAGAGACATTTGATTTTCTACATGACATAGACATCTCTTATCTACATGTTTTTACATATTCTGAAAGAGATAATACACTTGCGGCAGATATGAAGCCGGTAGTGCCCATACATATTAGAAATGAACGCAACAAAGCATTACGCAATTTGTCTTATCAGAAGATGAGCTATTTTACAGAACAAAACCGAGGTGCAAAGCGTAATGTGTTGTTTGAAATAGCACCCAAAAACGGCATCATGGAAGGGTATACGGATAACTATATTAAGGTGCAAACCCCGTATCGACAAGAATGGGTGAACAGCATTATAGAGTGGACTGTATAAAAAGAAATTATTCCCTTCATTTTAACGTAGGTAACTCAGGAAATCTATTTATATTGCTTCCTTTTATTTTGGTGGTAAGATGATTGTGTTACCATAATGAAACATTTAACCTGACTATAATTATGAGTGCTATTAAAGAAAAACTATATCTCCTCTGTCACGATTATATAGCAAGCAGAGTAGCCATTATAAAACAAAATGCCGCAGAAGCTCAGGAAGCAGCAAACGATGATACAAAAAGCAGTGCGGGCGACAAATTTGAAGTAGGAAGGGAGATGATGCAGCAGGAAGTGGAGCTTAATCTTGCCCGACTTGGAGATATGTATAAGCTAAAAGTGGCACTGGAGAATGTAAGTCCAACAGTAAAAAGCGATACTATACAGCCCGGTTCATTGGTAATAACATCAGGAGGAAGTTATTATATTGCCATAGGTGCGGGTAAACTACCGCTCGATGGTGTTACTTATTATGCGATTTCTCCTGAAGCTCCTATAGCGATACAAATGATGGGGAAAATGGCGGGAGATGAATTTGTACTTAATGGAAAGAATATGAAAATAGAAAAGGTGGTATAACAATACCACCTTTTACTTTTAAAATATTTTGTTTGTGATTATAGTTTTCCTTTGTTCTCCCAACTGTAGTTGTCTCCGGTTCCTTTCCAATCCCATGAGAATGGATTTACTAGTAAAGTAAGTGATGCACCGCCATTACCAATGACTTTAATATCTAAATTACCAATGCCATCGCTGTGTCCGCTAGTAGCGTTGAAAATGTCTGCATTCGGTTTGTCAACAAGTGTCATATTGCCACTATATACTACTGCTCTAACTTTCCATGCTAACCCTGCAAAGTAGCCCATCTCAACCATTGCGAATTGACGAGCACCGAAAGTTGCATCACCAAATGTAATGATTTTAGAGGCTGAAAGATATGGCGCAATACCGCAACCAATTGTAAACATAAATTTACTTTTCTTATTCAAATTAACCTCTCCGCCTGACTTATAAACCAAAGCAATAGGGAAGTTAAACGTTTCAGTGACACCTGTTTCTACAATGCCGGTTGCAGATGAGTAATCTATTTTGCCAATATTATATTGAGTGATATTTACACTTGTAGAAAAATCTATTGCGAAAAGACCTTCACGACCGGTTTTAGCCAGTGGGAAGAATGTTCCTTCTGTATAATTCCATGATGAAGATGAACTTGCATATTTGGTATGAATGAAAGTATCTGCAGGAGGGCTTGAGTAAACTGTTGTAGTGTTTGCAGGGTCTGTATACCTGATGTCTGTGTAATGTTGCTTTACATCAATTGACATAGCACAAATCCCATAACCTAAATAGTCTCTTTGGTAGAGCTTTTTAGCCTTTGAACTTGCGTTTCTGTAATTATTGTAATAGCGGAAGAGATTACTTTGAGCATGAATGTCTGCAGACACAAAACACACAGAAAGACAGAGTAATAGTAGCTTTTTATACACAGCAGATAGTTTAAGCCACTAAAATAGTAAAAGTGTTACAATTAAGAAATAGTGTATAAGAAAATTATTAATTATGCACTAAAAAATGTAGCAACATTGTCTGCATAATTTAACCCGATTGGGATCTCTAATTTTTCTAAATACACACTTTTTTGTTTTACTGAGGTAATATGCTTCGTGGAAACTATAAATGATCTGTGAACTCTGATGAAATCGCCTTCAGGTAGCTTTTCTACCATTGTTTTCATGCTCATTCTTACCAGTATAGGTTTTTTGCCAATAAGGTGCAACTTCACATAATTATCCATTCCCTCTATGTAGAATATATCAGAGAATGCAATTTTTTGCAAACTATAGTCTGCTCTGATATACAGATATTGAGAACTTACATCGGTGTTTGAAACGTGACTAAGATGATCTTTTGCTTTTTCTACCGCCTGCATAAATCTGCTGAATTTGAATGGTTTTAATAAATAATCAATTGCATTTATGTTAAATCCTTCAACTGCATACTCGCTATATGCGGTTGTAAATATGACCATTGAATTTTGGCCATAAGCTTTAAAAAAGTCTATCCCACTTATTCCGGGCATATTTATGTCAAGAAATAGCAGGTCTGTTGGGTTACTCTTTAAATACTCTTGTGCTTCGACTGTAGAAGTGAACATAAGTTTAAGAGATATGTAATCAACTTTTTCACAAAAAGTTTTTATGATCTCCAAAGCCAATGGTTCATCATCAATTGCTATTGCAGTTATCATGTAAGGTCAATTTTTAATAGTACACTGAAATCACTTTCTCTATCATAGATGACTAGTTTATGTTTATTCGGATATAACATTTGTAGTCTTTTTCGGGTGTTGTTTATCCCCAATTTTGAACTGTTTTCTCCATTACTATATATATGCACTTTTTTGTTCCAAACTTGCATTTGCATAGACATTTCTGCGATATCTATGTTTATACTTATTCTGGAATCTTGTTCAGCATTGACTCCGTACTTAAATGCGTTTTCTATAAATGGTATCAGCACAAAAGGTGCTAATTTTTTACCCGCAGGCTCTCCTGATACATTGTAGCTAAATTGTATGTTTTTGTCCATCCTCAGTTTCTGTAATTCAATATAATTGTCAATGTATTCTATTTCTTTTTCCAGACATACAAAGTTTAATCCCGTATCGCTTACCGCATAGCGCATCATTCCTGACAATTTTAGCACTGCTTCAGGAGCATCGTCTGATTTTGTGATAGTCAATGAATAGATACTATTAAGGGTATTGAACAGAAAATGTGGGTTTATCTGAGCTTTTAAAAATGAAATTTCCGTATTGAGCTTAGCTTCCAATTCTTTCTGCCAATTTGTATAAATACATAATGAGAAAGACAAAATGCAAACTATTATATACATAAACAGATTGTATGACGGTCCAAACAAATGAAAATTATTATGATTGTTTCCATAAAATGGTGGCATCATTATATATTGTACTGAAGTAAACACAACTGATGTCGTAAAAAAATACAATAATAATATAATGTATTTTTTATATAAAAAATATGCAGGTATAGCTATATAATAACTGTAGTAAAAAAGTGCAATGAAGAAGACTCCATTTATTAATCTTGGTTTTATCATTATGTCTTTGGCAATGCTCCTAACCCCAAAATCATTCATTCGATCATTGAATAATGCAGGTAATGAAAGGAATATCAACCAACAAATAATATGAATGCTGATCAATTTTAAAGTGTTCTTGATATTCTTAGTTGCTATCAAATTAATATATATTTAAACTGTTGTAATGCTATTCAAAGTTAAAGCACTACTTAATACAGATATTGCTGTATTACAATGCAACATCACACAACTGTCATAACTTTAATTTGTCGGTATAAGCCATCATTATTTTCTACGTTTAACTGATACGCATAGTTGCCGGCAGGTAATGATTTTCCTGATACTATTCTGTTGAAACTAACACTATGATTCCCGATACCCAATTGTTCGTTAATCTTTGTACATATTTTCTTGCCCATGAGGTCATAGACATCCAGCCATACTTTCGATGCTTGATTCAGCGTAAATTCAATAACTGTATTTTCACTAAATGGATTTGGTATATTCTGGTTTAATACGAACTGTCCACCAGTATCAGGAGTTAATTTTATTATTCCTGTTGCCGGCACAGCTACGCCAATTGTGATACTTGCATCATAACCACCTGATGTATTTGCAGCAATTGTTAGCATTTCGTAGACGGTATTCGATGAGTCAGAGAACACATTGTCAGCCGCATTATTAACAACAGAAGTATTTACTCCATGAGCTGTGTAATTTGCATCTGTGCTGTAGATACTGTTATTCAGGCTATCCGGAAATGCGAATTGTGTAGTTGCAGCGAGCAGGGAGCTTATAAAAATTTGTGCATGGATATGTGTTACTCTGCTCGTATACCATCCGGGGTATATTGTAGTAAACTTTACCTGACCTGCACTGTCTGACAGTTGTATACCTCTGAAAAATGATTCGCCAACATGGCTTTGTGTACCTAAGTAACCGGGTTGGTTGGCATATTCTGAATAGTAACCATCTTTATTACAATGCCATATATCCACTCTCGCATTGGTAATTGGGTTACAATTGTCATTTACATTGACAAGATTAATTGTCAGATTCAATTGTGTACCTGCATTTCCTTCACGAATATCTGTGCGAAACATGGTATTATCACCGCTCAGATCCCATGGGTACGGACCTGCAGTTTCTGTAGGTACAAGTATACAACCTGTAGTAGGTTTATTACTCAATGTAGCGGCTAATGATTTTGAAAATGGGACAAGTGTACTTACGCCGGCAAGTCCAAGTCCTTTCAGAAAATCTCCTCTTTTCATAAAGTGTGTTTTGATGGTGAAATAAAGTGGTGAATATATTTTCAACACGAATTTTTAGAGAATAGTATGTAATTACAAATAATTGCCGTGTACCCTATAATAACAGGGGTGAATGGATAAATTAAAGAAGGTACTACCTTCGCAGCATGTTTTTGAAGTGGCGACATATTCTTTGTATTGTAGTGTGTATTCAGCTATGCAACTATACAGCTGTAGCTCAATCAGTTGTGGATACATCATCATCAAAAAAGAATTTACAAGAAGCCATCATAAAAGGTAGACAGAATAAATCAGGTGATACTAAAGTCAATGATTTCTCTCCCGGTCAGAAACTTACAGTTATAGACTCTACAACCTTGCTGCAATATCGCATGCAAAGCATTGCTAATTTGCTCGTGCAGCAAGTGCCTGTGTTTATAAAATCTTATAGTTTCAATGGTTTAGCCACGCTTAATTTCAGAGGCTCGTCTGCTGCGCAATCTCAGGTGTTATGGAATGGTGTACCCATTCAAAATGCAGCATTAGGGATTGCAGATGTATCTACATTACCCGTTATGTTTATGACCCGTGTTAATGTATTATATGGAGGGGCGGCAGCTTTATATGGTAGTGGAAACGTTGGTGGTATATTATTACTGGAAAACGGTGATGCAATTTTTGGTAAAGGCACCGCTTTGTCTTTAAGTGGCAGTGCCGGTAGTTTCAAGCAATATGCAGGTGGGGGGGATATTCAATTTTCATTTCGGAAATGGTATGTGTCTGTTAAATCACTTTTGCAATCATCTGCTAATGATTTTAATTACATAGATAATAACGGTAAATCATTACAACAAGCTAACAGTCAGCTTAAAAGTAATGCTTCTATTTTGCATATTGCATATAAGAGCGGAGTTCACAGTGTTGTAGGGTTATCGGCATGGATGCAACAATATGACAGAGAAATCCCCCCTGCACTATACGAACGACAGTCAGTAAAAAAGCAGATAGATGGTTCTTTAAGGTTATTACTTGATTGGAATAAAAAACAAGAACAGAATAATTGGTATGCCAAATCATCGTTTATCAAGGATGACATAAAATATGACGACGATGCACTTTTATTACATACATCAGCCACTGCATACCAGTATTATCAGGAAATAGGGTGGAAGAAAAATTGGGGTAAGGAGGGTCAGTTATTACTGTTTGTACCTATACAGGTTAGCTGGATGAAGGCTATGCAGAACAGTAGCATAAAACAACAAGATCGGAAGGCTATAGCAGGTGCATACAATATTAAACTTCTGAAAAACAGATTGAGTCTTGCAGCTAATGCAAGAATTGAAGCAGTAGATTCTGTTGGTGTTTGGTCAGGAAATGCACAACACTTTTTCTTGCCGGGTATCAACGGAGCATTTGCAATTACTAGTTGGTTGATGTTAAGAGCAAATATGCAACGTACATACAGAGTCCCAACTCTAAATGAATTATATTATTTCCCTGGTGGAAATACATCTTTAAAACCAGAGCAAGGTTGGAATCAAGATGCAGGATATACTATAGATTTCAAAATAGGGAATTGGACATTATACCACGATTTAGCAGCATTTAACAGAAATATTCAAGATTGGATAATATGGTTGGGCGGCGCAATATGGACCCCGCACAATATTGCGGAGGTGCATAGTAGGGGAGTGGAAACTGAAAATAGATTTGTTTATACCATTAATAAGTGGAAACTACATGCAGGGCTAAATACTGCTTATGTACTGGCTACAACAGTAAAGAGTTATGCATATAACGATGGTAGTATTGGTAAACAGATACCCTATACACCGCGCTATAATGGTCAATTGAATGTTGGGTTTACTTATAAAAGACTATACTTTAATTATAATCATACATATACCGGCTACAGATATACAGTGGCTGATGAATCAGCATATCTCTTACCTTACAATACCGGGAATGTTCAGCTTTCTTATGGTGCTCTTTTGCTACAGCATAATCTGCAATTAACAGCACAATTCAATAATATTTGGGATGCACATTACAATATCGTCTTTTCAAGACCTATGCCCGGAGTAAATTATTTTATGGGACTGAAAATCAATTTATTATAAGGTTCATTTAGACTCATTATTCATTTCCGGTCCACGGTCCTGCGCCCGCTCTTACTAATTCAGGTTGCCCACTTGTGCAATCAATAACTGTAGAAGATAGAATCTCACCTGGTCCACCATCAATGACAATATCTACGAAGTTTTCAAACATGTCGTGCATAATTTCAGGATCCGTGTAATATTCTACCTCAGCGTCCATAGGTAGTGAGGCACTCATCAAAGGATTGCCAAGTGCCTTTACTATTTCATGGCAAATTTTGTTATTCGGAATACGTATACCAACAGTATCTTTCTTAGTTTTCAGCATTTTAGGTACCTGCTTGCTTGCATTCAGAATAAATGTATATGGACCGGGAAGTAATGCTTTTAAAATTCGGAAAACAGATGTATCAACACTTTTAGCATAATCGCTCAGGTGACTGAGGTCGCTGCAAATAAAGGAGAATTGTGCTTTTTTCGGGTCTACTTTTTTGATTCGGGCTATTTTTGCTATCGCATCGGGGTTAGTAATATCACAACCTAAACCGTAAATCGTATCTGTTGGGTAGATAATTACACCACCACGTTTCAGGCATTCTACTACTGTTTTAATATTTCTTTCTTGAGGATTGTCGGGATGTATATGTAGCAGCATGGCAGGTAATTATTACAATGCAAATTACGAAAAATTAGTCCTATATATGATACATCCTTTCTTGAAATGAGTCAAACGGCACGCTAGATAGTTGATAATGATAATACTATTATAGGTGGGGGCTATATGATACATGCAGTAAAAGCATTAATTTTGCATCATAAAAAAATACGACTGTTATGAAAATGGATAAAGTGCTTAGCAAACTGGGCATTGAAAAGATAAATGAAGGTGCTTCAACAGGAACAAAATGGTTAAAAGCCGGTGGCGAAATCATTGAATCTTACTCTCCTGTAGACGGTAAGAAAATTGCATCAGTAACTTCTGTTACTCGTAAAACGTATGATGATGTTGTAACAAAGGCTCAGTCTGCATTTGCAGAATGGCGCACATGGCCAGCTCCAAAGCGTGGTGAAGTTGTTCGGCAGGTAGGCGAGGCATTGAGAAAATATAAATAACCATTGGGTATGCTTGTTTCTTATGAAATGGGTAAGAGCCTTCAGGAAGGTTATGGAGAGGTACAGGAAATGATTGACATCTGTGATTTTGCAGTTGGAATGAGCCGTCAGTTATATGGTTTGACCATGCACAGCGAAAGACCACGTCACCGTATGTATGAGCAATATCATCCGTTAGGTGTTGTAGGTATCATTAGTGCATTCAATTTTCCTGTTGCCGTTTGGGCATGGAACAGTGCATTGGCATGGATATGTGGCGACACTTGTGTTTGGAAGCCATCAGAAAAAACACCTTTGACAGCAGTAGCATGTCAGAATATCATATCAGAAGTATTTAAGGCTAACAGTGTTCCCGAAGGCGTTTGTAACATAGTTATTGGTAATCGTGATTCTGGTGAGTGGATGAGCCATGATGCTCGTATCCCATTGGTTTCTGCAACAGGTTCTACTCGTATGGGTAAGGCTGTAGGTATAGCAGTTGCTGAACGTTTGGGTCGTTCTTTGTTGGAGCTTGGTGGTAACAATGCAATCATCATCACTGAAAATGCAGATTTAAACATTGCACTTCGTGCTGCTGTGTTTGGTGCAGTAGGTACAGCCGGTCAGCGTTGCACAACTACTCGCCGCCTTATCATACATGAAAATGTATATGATGCTTTCAAGAAGAAAATTGTTGCTGCTTATAAGCAATTGGTAATCGGTAACCCACTTGACGAGAAGAACCATGTTGGTCCGTTGATTGATCAGGATGCTGTTACTGCATATACAAATGCTATCGTAGAAGTGAAGAAAGCAGGTGGTAAAGAAGTTGTGAAGGGTGGTATACTTACAGGTAAAGAATACGAAAGTGGTTGCTATGTAAAGCCTTGCGTATTTGAAGCTGAAAATTCATGGCCTATTGTACAGCATGAAACTTTTGCACCAATATTGTACATTATGAAGTACAAAACAACTGAAGAGGCTATCGCATTACAAAATGGTGTTCCTCAGGGATTGTCTTCATCTATCATGACTGTAAATATGCGTGAAGCTGAAATGTTCTTAAGTGCTGCCGGAAGTGATTGCGGTATTGCTAATGTGAACATCGGTACAAGCGGTGCGGAGATAGGTGGTGCATTTGGTGGTGAAAAAGAAACAGGTGGTGGACGTGAAAGCGGTAGCGATGCTTGGAAAGCATACATGCGCCGTCAGACGAACACTATCAACTACAGCGACCAATTGCCATTAGCACAAGGAATTAAGTTTAATATATAATTCTATTTCAGTGTAATATTGAATGCAGGAAAGCATGTCTTTCCTGCATTTTTGTTTATATTTAGACCAACATAAAGTAGTTAATAAATATACTAAGTCATTCTGTTGTATATGAAGAAGATAGCATTTTTATTGCTGATGATCATTGTCTGTGCGGGCAATGTTATTGCACAGGTAAAGGATGAGCATGTTGAGGAAATGATGACCAAAAGAGTCTTGAATTGTGATGATATCTATTATAATGCAATCACAATGATTCCCAAACTATATCGTGAAGGGAAAACGGATACGCTACAGGCTGTTCTGAACTATTGGCAAAAGAATTGCGGATTAACAGAACCCTCCGTAGTATTTTCAATATTGTATGCAATTGAAAAAGGAACATTTTATGAGGAATTGAATAATATTTATCAGTTACCGGATGGCTTGAATAAAGAAGCACAGAGAGCTTATTATGAGAAGAATATCTTGTCTTATTTAACTGATAATGCTTCATTTTATAATCGTCAATATTATTCTGCTCGTTACAAACATTTCTACTTTGTGGCATGTGTTGAGTACAGCAACTTTATCAGATCTATGGCCTCTTCTATATCTGACAAACCTAATCTGTCTCCTGTAGAACGTTTTCTTGTAGCTTACTACACAGAGCCAAGCGTCAGAAAACTTAGGGATTTATCAGATTCGGTATATGCAGGAACACTTATTCAACGAGCATATCTTGGTGAACAACGCTTCGGCGGTACTGAGGTGTCTATGCAGATGGGCTATTGGATGCCACAGGGTAAGTTGTCCGTTATAGGGAACCATTTTACATGGGGATCTACTTTGGGTGGTTGCACCAGCAATTTTTTATACAGTTTTTCTTACGATTTCCGTTTCGGAAATGCACCGAATTATTATTATGTTGTCAATAATGATTCACTACAAAAAACACATGATCATATAGGTTACTATCTAGGACTTAATTTCGGTTGGGTTGTCTTGAGATCTAAAACCCATGAAGTTTCTTTATTAGGTAGCATGGCTTATGATGGAATAGAAGTGATTGCAAATACCTCTACCTCAAACTCAACAGACAATAGCAAAACATTAAGTTCGTTTAATCTTAATACAGGTATTGGTTACAAAGTGTTTCTTACGCATAGAAGAACCGAAAATTCAATCAGACATTCATTTTTTAGTTTACAGGCAAAGTATAATTTTTTGAATTATGCTAACCATGGCGGAACAGACTTGACAGGTAATTCAATATCTATAAATCTTGGCTATGGCGCATATATTAAACACATTCATCACTACTACGACAAATAGCTAATCTATTGTTGCTATTTTAACTTTTTACCCTTTTTACCTTTCAACTAATCTATTACTTTTGACCATTAAATAATAAAGGATCATACAGATGAGAAATTTTTCTTTAGTTATAAGTACGCTTGCTTGTACAGGAATATTGGTGGCAGCTACAAGTTGCAATAATAAGTCGGGAAATGGAGCCGCAGCTAGTACTTCACCAGTTACAGTGACAGGTGCTAAAATTGCTTACGTTAACATAGATTCTCTTGAAGAGCATTACGAATTGCTCAAAACCCATAGAGAAGAGTTTAAGAAGCGTAAAGAGCAAATGGAAGGTGAATTGCAGCAAAGTGCGCAGCAAATGCAAAATAAAGCACAAGATATTCAAAAGAAAGCTCAGGCTCAGACGCTATCTCAGAGCGAATATGAGGCTGCTCAAAAGCAATATTTGATGATGCAGCAGAGTTTGGAGAGCCGTAATCAAGCACTTACAGAACAGTTGATGAAAGAGCAGGAGGAGATGAATAAAGATCTGAAGAAAAGACTTGATGCTTATTTGGAAACGTATAATAAAGACAAACATTACGATTTCATACTTTCCTATTCAGCAAATGGTGGATCTCCTATCATGTATGCAAATAAGCAATTTGAAATTACCAAGGATGTGATAGCGGGTATGAACGCAGGTTCTAAAGACGAGATGAACAAGAAAAGTGATGTGAAGAAATAATTGATATACAAATAATTCAAGGCTCATTACTCAATCTAAACTATTGGAGCAGAACAATTCATCTTTTAAGCGATCACTTACATTACTTGATGGCACTTTACTTGTTGTTGGGTCAATGATAGGTTCAGGAATATTTATTGTTAGTGCTGACATAGCTAGAACTGTGGGTAGTGCCGGCTGGTTAGTGGTGGTTTGGTTGTTGTCAGGTTTCATTACATTGACTGCCGCACTTAGTTATGGTGAGTTGAGTGGCATGTATCCACATGCAGGTGGGCAATATGTATATCTTAAAGAGGCTTATGGTAAATTGTACGGGTTTCTGTATGGATGGTCATTCTTTGCCGTAATCCAAACAGGGACTATAGCTGCTGTTGGCGTTGCATTTGGCAAATTTGCCGGTTATTTATCTCCAATGCTTGGTGACGAGCATATATTAGTGGGTACTGCAAAAGGTTATCATATTTCTGCAGCTCAACTAGTAGGTATTGGTACAATTGTGTTCCTTACCTTCTTAAATACTTTAGGTGTAAAGAGTGGAAAGTGGATACAATTCATTTTCACTTTTGCCAAAATTGCAGCAATGGCGGCATTGATTGTATTTGGTTTTCTCTTTTTTAAAGATCATGCTATATGGTCAATGAACTGGTCTGATGCATGGTTTGCTAAAAGTATTGGCGGAGATACGAAGGTAATCACGCACGATAGTTTGTCGAGTGGAGTATTAGTTGTTGCAATTTGTACCGCTATGGTTGGTGCCTTATTTTCCAGCGATGCATGGAATAGCGTAACATTTATTGCCGGTGAAATGAAACGCCCTGAACGAAATATTGGTTTGAGTTTATTTATAGGCACATTGGTCGTTACATTGTTATATGTGAGCATGAACCTCATGTATTTGAATGTGATGAATGTTAGTGAGATTGCGAATGCACCTTCTGACCGGGTAGCAACTGCTGCAGCATTGAAGATATTTGGAGGAGATGGTGCAAAAATTATAGCATTGCTAATCATGGTTTCGACGTTTGGCTGTAACAATGGATTGATACTTTCCGGTGCACGTGTATACTTTACAATGGCTAAGGATGGTTTGTTCTTGCCAGCTGCAACGAAAATGAACAGTAAGGGAGTGCCATCTGTCGCATTGTGGATGCAGTGTATATGGGCTTCATTATTGTGTCTTAGTGGAAAGTATGGCGCGTTGCTTGATTTCATTGTTTTCACAGTGCTTATATTTTATATACTAACAATTGGTGGTATTTTTAAATTGAGAATGACCAAACCTGACCACCCGAGACCATATAAGGCATTCGGTTATCCGGTAATACCTGCATTGTATATAGGTATGGCATCTTTTATATGTATCATACTATTAATAGCTAAGCCGGAAACAACTTGGCCCGGACTTATTATTACATTGATAGGTTTGCCAATATTTTATTTTTTACAAAAGCGTGGAATAAAGAGTGATGAATAAAGCGGACCTGAATAAGATATTTGAACAGATGAATGACCTGCACGTAATGGTGGTAGGTGATGTAATGTTAGATAATTACTGGTGGGGTAGTGTTGATAGGATTTCTCCTGAGGCACCAGTGCCAATCGTTGCTATAGACAGGCGTGAGAGTAGATTGGGCGGTGCTGCAAATGTAGCTATCAATTGCCGTGCATTGGGTGCAAAAGTGACTTTAGCCAGTGTTATTGGTGACGATAGTGATGGCACTTCACTTATACAAATGGCTGAAGCAGCAGGGATAGAGAGTAGTTTGATTATGAAAAGCAGCAGAAGACCTACTACTACCAAAGTGAGGATTCTTAGCCGTAATCAGCAAATGATGCGTCTGGATGATGAGAAAACCGATGATTTATATACTGAAGAGGAGCACCCATTTATAGATATGGTACTTAGATATCTTCAGCGTGTAAAGCCAAATGTGGTGATATTTGAAGATTATAATAAAGGAGTGTTGAAGGAAAATGTGATTAATAGAATTACAGCGCACTGCAATGAAATTGGCATTATTACTGCAGTAGATCCTAAGAAAAAGAATTTTCTCTCATATAAAGATGTAACTATATTCAAGCCAAACCTGAAAGAAGTACGTGAAGGGTTGAATATGTCGCTAGATGCTACCGGGGTAAATGAACTTAATGTAGTACACGGTAAATTAAATGAAGTGCTGCATCATAATATCACCTTCATTACTTTATCTGAAAAGGGCGTTTTTTATAACAACAATGAATCATCATCAATCATTCCTTCACATATAAGGGATATCGCAGACGTTTCCGGTGCCGGTGACACTGTTATAGCTACTGCTTCAATAATATATGCACTTACTAAGGATGTGCGACTGATGGCTGAAATCTCGAATCTTGCCGGTGGGTTAGTTTGTGAAGATGTAGGTGTTGTAAGTATTAAAAAAGATAAACTTCTTAAAGAAAGTGAATTAGTACTTTGTAAATAATATTCTTTTTTATTTTGAAAGCCTGCAGACATTTTTGTCCGCAGGCTTTTTGATTTATTGTAAATGTTTTTCATATAACGAGTGCTCCATTTTCTGATTGTCTTTTTTTTGTATTATTTTTTCTAATTGTGATTTTGTGTAATTCATACTTTTAATGTCATTTGCACTAAATAATTACATTGTCTATTCATAAATGAAATACAATTTAATGGTTGTCAATTCTTTTCAAATATTGTGACAATTCATTCATTTATTTTCTATTATTTCAATAAGTATTATATTTTAATTGTGTGTAATAATTATATAATATAATTGATTTTAAAGCAATAGAAACGTATATATTGCGGAACTTTTACTAAAATTTTAGACTGTACATCAATTTGCAATAAGTATAAATATTGCTTGATTTCATGTTTAAATTGAGCATCTATAGCTTAAATATTTACTATGAATAAGATTTACTTAAGTATTGTTCTATTTCTGTGTTTTAATGTTTTTGTTCGTGCAAATGTTGCTACAAATTATTCTTTCTCCCAAAGTAGCACTACATATAGTTCCATTAGTGCAACAGGTACCCAATTAAGTGCAGCAACCTGGGATAATAATATCTATACAGTAACGATACCCTGGAATTTTTCATTTGATGGAAATATTCAAACGACGTTGAAAGTCAGTACCAATGGATTTGTAACATTCGGTAGCACGTCTCCGGGAGGAACGATATATAACCCGATTGCAGGTACGGGTACATTTAGTGGAGCTTTGGCTGCCATGGGCTGCGATTTGGCAAATAGCGCATCATCGTCAGGTGTATATTGGCAAGTAAGTGGCAGCTCACCCAATCGAATTTTAACGGTAGAATGGAAGAATGGTTTAAGGTACACTTATACTGATTTACTTAACTTCCAGATAAAATTATATGAAACCAGCAATATGCTACAGGTGGTATATGGCTCCTGTACCCCTGCAAGTGGGAGTACAACGGCCGTTTGTGGTTTGCGAGGCACAGCTAATACAGATTATAACAATAGAGCCGCTACAACTAGTTGGTCTTCAACAACTGCTGGTGGGGCTAATACAGCCGCAATCACAATATCAGGAACTATATTTCCGGTGAGTGGATTAACATATACGTGGTGCCCTACAGTAGGATCGGGTTTTAATCTTTCAAGTTCGGTTTCTGGTACACCCGGTTGTTCTCCGGCAACTGTTACCGCTACAGGAATAGCATCAGGTGCTTCTTACACTTATGTCTGGGCGGGGGCAACAGGTCTTTCATCTGTAAATACCGCAACCACGACTGCAACAGTATCAGCAGCAACGGTTTATACGGTCACTATGACCAATAGATACGGCTGTCAGAGTATCAGTACCGCTTCAGTAACCCCATCTCCCAATCCGATTACCGGACCTTCTTCGGTATGTGGCACGGCTACTATTTCACTCAGCACGACCACAATCGGTGGCCTATGGTCTACAAGTAATTCATCTATCGCAACAGTAAACTCAGCCGGTGTAGTTACAGGTCTGTCAGCAGGCACAGTTGCTGTTTCTTATACAGCGCTGGGATGCAATACTTCTACTTCAGTAACCGTAAATGCCCCTAGTCCAATAACCGGCAATAACAGCGTATGCATTGGTGCGCAAACAAATTTGTCTGATACGACCACTGGGGGAACATGGAGTAGTAGTAACACCGCAGTTGCAACAATCGATGCTTATGGTATGGTAACAGGTGGTACGGCAGGCGCAACTAATATCATCTATACACAGGCAGGGTGTGGAACTGTTATGCCATTTAACGTTTATTCTACCCCCACAACAATCACCGGTCCGTCAAGTGTTTGTGGCCCAACATCTATCACAATTTTTACACAAGATTTTGAGACCCCTATTGGGACTGCAGTGCCGGTTGGCACAACAGTAGTTAATGGCTGGAAACAATTGACAAATCCGGCAACAAACTATATGACGACAGGGACGGGTGTTGGTTCAGGGCCGACCATTTCCGGTCCACAGAGTGGAAACTATTATTTAAAATACAGTTTGTCCGGAACAAACAGTCAGACTTTATGCTCACCATCATTCAGTTTAGTTAATTGTACTAATGTTATTGTCTCTTTTTGGGTGTGGAGAGATATTACCGCTACATACAATACCTCTTCTTATGGGAATGAAGGCTTTTCTGCATATATAAACACTTCTTCAAGTTTAACAGGTGCAACTTTATTAGGTTTTGTCCCTCGGGCTGCCGGGATTGCTGTTACCGGAGTATCGGGTGCTTCTACTACCATAACATCAGGATGGTATAAGTATACAGTATCTCTGCCGGTTACATTTACCGGAGAAACAAATTATGTGATGTTTAGTATGGTTGCTCAAAACGGATACAATTCATATTTAGACAATATCTCATTGACAGGAACACTCAGTAGCACAATCACACTTGCTGATGCCTCAGAGGGTGGAAATTGGAGTAGTTCGGATGTGACAAAAGCCACTATCAACGCATCGGGAACAGTAACAGGTGTAAGTCAAGGTACGACCACAATATCTTACACTAATATTTGTGGTCATACTACACAATCTGTCACCGTCTATAATACACCATCTACAATAACAGGAACGTTGGCAATACCTGCTGGTTGTACTACAGCATTACTTAATTCTGCTTTAGGAGGTACTTGGAGTAGTAGTAATACCTCTGTGGCATCAATCAATTCAGTTACAGGAGTTGTTTCCGCTATTGGGATAGGAACTACAACAATTACATACTCCACCGGATGCGGTGCTGCTGCAACAGTTGATTTTACAGTCACTACCTTTCCTCCTATAACAGGGCCAACAACAGTTTGTATTGGTGGAATTATAACTTTATTTAATTCCTTCACCGGAGGAACATGGAGTAGCAACGATGTTTCTATTGCAACAGTTAACTCTTCCGGAGTAGTTACAGGTATTAATTTGGGTGTTACAACAATTACATACATGTCATCATGTGGTAATTATGTCACCTCTTCAATTTTAGTTGCCGGTGAGCCTTCTGCAATAGGCGGAACATTTAATTTATGCCACTATACGCCATCGACTGTTTCATTATTCCCTAATCAGGATTTTGAAACCCCTGCCGGAGGTGCAGTTCCCAACAATACAACAGCCATTAACGGATGGGCGTTGCTTACCAATCCGTCTACAGCATATTTTTCTTCTGCAATCGGTACAGGAACTTCACCCTCTATATCCGGTGCACAAAGTGGCTCCTATTATTTGAAATACAGTTTTGCCGCTTCTAACTCTGTACCCCAGGTTTTGGCATCACCCGCATTTAATATGATAGGTATTTCTGCAGCCACGCTCACTTTATGGGTATATCGCGATGCAACAAGCTCATATAATACCAGTGGGTTTAGTGCAGAAGGCTTCACTCTTTTAATAAATACATCTGCCGGAACAACCGGTGCAACAACCTTAGGCTTCATTCCTCGAGCAGCAGGAATACCTGTGACAGGTGCATATATAAATGGTGTATCAACCACGACTACTGCAAATTGGTATCAGTATACAGTTTCCATTCCTGCATCGTATACCGGTTCAACTAATTATATAATGATAAGTTGTATTTCTGCTAATGGGAGTAATGCTTATTTAGACAATATACAGTTTTCAGGAACTGTAAATAACATTACCACGACCACACTGACGAATATAATTTCAGGTGGCGTTTGGGCAAGCAGTGCCACATCAATAGGAACTATAGGTTCATCAAGTGGCTTATTAACAGCTGTTAATCAAGGAACAACAAATGTCACTTACACTAACTGTTCAAACTCAGTTAATCAGACAGTTGTAATAAAAGATAATCCCGGACCAATTACGGGAACAACTACTATGTATGTAGGTTGTAGTAATACATTGTTTAACAGCGCAATCAGCGGTGTGTGGAGCAGTAGTAATAGTGCTATTGCAACAGTTAACCCCAATACGGGTGTGGTTACTGGAATTTCTATTGGTTCTGCTACAATAACATATTCAAATAGTTGTGGAGTCAACGCTACAACTGATGTAACGGTTAATAGTTTCCCGGCAATTACAGGAAACTCAAATATCTGTCTTGCAACAACTACAACATTGTATAATGCGGTTGTTGGTGGTACTTGGAGTTCTGGTAATTCGTCTATTGCAGCAATTAATACTACAACAGGTGTTGTGTCAGGTATTAGCGCTGGATCTGCGCTAATTACTTATACAACTTTATGTGGTGCTTATGATACGTTTGTTGTAAATATAATTGGGCCTACTGCACCAATATCCGGAACTTTTACATTGTGTGCTCCGCAATTCATTACCCTATTAAGTCAGGATTGGGAGTCGCCAGCCGGTGTCGCAGTTCCGGTTTCAACAACACCGGTGAGTGGTTGGTTTCAATTGTCAACACCAGCTACCAATTACATGATTACCGCTTCCGGAATAGGTACACTTCCAACGATTTCCGGTCCGCAAAGTGGTAATTATTATTTAAAATATAGTTGGACAGCGCCGACAGGAACTACACAGGTCGTTTCGTCGCCGACAGTTAATCTAACAGGTATTTCAGGTGCTGTACTTACATTCTGGGTATATAGAGATATTACATCGCCATATAATATTGCAACGTTTGCTAATGAAGGATTTACAATCCTGATGAATACTTCTGCAAGTACATCAGGAGCTACGACGTTGGGTTTTGTGCCTAGAGCAGCAGGAAAACCGGTTGTAGGTTCAATCTCAGGGACGTCTACTACTACTATTGCAAATTGGTATGAATATACATGTTCGATACCTGCAACGTTCAATGGTGCTAATAATTACATCATGTTTAGCTCCATTTCTCAGGGAGGGGATAATGCATATTTAGATAATATTTCATTAAAAGGGTATCAAATTTCATCTACAACGCTAAGTGACAGTACAATTGGAGGCACCTGGTCTACAAACAATGCCGGCATAGCAAGTATTAATAATAGTACAGGGTTGCTATCAGGTGTATCTAGTGGAACAACAATTATAACCTATAATTCATCTTGTGGAACACCTGTTACTCAAAGCATAACGATAACGCCTCCATTCGGAACATTTACTGGAAACACTACAGTTTGTGTTGGCTCAGCAACTACATTAACCAATAGTGCCGGTGCTGGTATTTGGAGTAGCAGTAATAGTTCAATAGCGTCAGTAAATACATCAACAGGTGTAGTTACCGGTATTGCTGCGGGTAGTGTTACAATTTCTTTTTCCAATGCTTGTGGTCACATAGCAACTATTATAGTAATTGTAAAACCCAATCCATTAGCGGTAGTAAGCTTAGTTACATCACCATGTATTGGGCATGCGGGTAGCATATACTTCACAGGTGTAGACAGTGCAACTGTTGATTACAAGATTGATGGCGGTTCAGTTAACAGCTTTACATTTGTGGGTACTACTTATATTTTGAGTGCCGGATTAATCAGTACACCTCATACTTATGTGATTAAGAATGCACATAATCCGTTATGTACAACAATTATTAATGATACATTTACTGTTAATCCAATTCCAATGACATGGGTTGGTGGTACAGCCGGTCATGAGTCAAACTGGAATACTGCCACAAACTGGACATGCGGATTTGCACCAACAGTATCAGACGATGCAGTAATCAGTGCTGCCACGTATGCACCATCTATTGCAGTGTCAGACAGTGGTTTTGCAAGAAATCTTACATTAAATGCCGGTTCTGCATTGTTGGTCAATAACAATGCAGTCCTTAATGTAAAGGGTACGTTGACCAACAATAGTAATGTTAGCGGTTCAGGTAAATTGATACTGAACAATACAACTGCACAGTTAGTGAAGGGTATCGGTACAGTTAGCAACCTTGTGTTGAGCAATGCAGCCGGAGCTACCATTGATACGGGTTCACGTTTGATGATTGGTAACACATTGTATGTGACATCAGGTACTCTTACTACTAATGACAGTTTAGAGCTCGTTTCTGATTATTATTTTGGTGGTCGTATTGCACCGATGCCAACAACCGGTGCGCATATAACGGGTAAAGTGACAGTAGATCAGTATGTCGAAGGAGGATATCGCAGATATCGTTTTTGGAGCCATCCGTTCAGTACTTCAATATCGCTTAGTCAAATGCAACAGTATATTGATATTACAGGTTTTGGTGGTGCTGCAAACGGGTTCACTTTTACAACAACAAATGCGCCATCTGCCTTCAGATATAGCCCATACACCGCAAATGACACATTGAGTTATGATACAGGTTGGAAGGCGTTTACTAAGATTAATGCCGGAGCAGCAGATAGTAATCTTTTTCATGCACATCAAGGCGTTCGTTTATTTTTCAGAGGGGTTAAAGGGGAAGGTCTTTTGCCAAGTTGGGCTACTTATACACCTTCGGCATTTACAGCTAAGATGTCAGGTTTCGCGAATCAGGGTCCACAAACAGTCGTTCTCGAACAAGGTTCTGTAAGCCCTGCACATCAGTCATACAAC
The DNA here is from genome assembly GCA_947454715.1 of Chitinophagaceae bacterium. Taxonomy (GTDB): domain Bacteria; phylum Bacteroidota; class Bacteroidia; order Chitinophagales; family Chitinophagaceae; genus Flavipsychrobacter. The sequence continues at coordinate 886 of CANGMZ010000021.1, read as the reverse complement.
ATGGTTGGTAACCCTTATGCGTCGCCTGTAGATATAGGAAGTGTATTATTTGCGGCTAAGAATGCTAATCAGGTTACCGGGTCTGCATTCTATGTTTGGAGTCCCAGATTGTCTGGTGGTGGAAATTATGTTGCTATCTTGATGGATGGTACACCATATTATTTACCTATATTTGGTGCATTTCAGGTGCAAGCACATCATGATGGTGCTGTGTTGAATTTTGTTGAGAGTAATAAGGGAGCGTTACCTAATAACTATCTATTTAAGTCATCTCCAATTTACTGCGAACTAAGCATTAGAGATGAAAATAATGAAATATGGGATATGTTACGCATCAGATTCACAGATGATGCTACTGATAACGAAGACCATGATTTAGATGCAGTTAAGCTACTTTCTACCGACTTCAAGTTCTACAGCTTTGGCGCAGATGGTCGCAAATTGACAATCGATGCACGTCCTTACGGAGCCGATAAGGTTATTCCATTGGGTATAGGAAGTGCCTATAAACAAGACTTCATTATCCGTGCAGATAACGTTGCCGTACCAGCAGGCGGTAACCTTTACCTTCACGATAAACTGTTGAACAAGACAGTAGAAATGAAGGCGGGTAGTGTATATAAGTTCACGATCACTGACGACAAGTCAACACAGGGTGATAATCGTTTTGAGTTGGCACTGAAACCAACAGTAGCTACAGTTAAGCCATTGAGCGTAACAATGACACCGAACCCAACAACAGATGATGTAAAGATCAGCTTCACATCAGGCAGTAATGAGGAAGTAAGTGTAAGAGTTATGGACATGAGCGGTGTGAGCATCTACAATACAAACCTCGGCGTTAAGCAGAGTGGGATAGTGAGTGTTCCATTGGGTAGCTTTGCAT
>CANGMZ010000020.1 GCA_947454715.1 Chitinophagaceae bacterium | reverse complement strand
TTTTATCAATATGAAAATGAAGATATAAAGGTTGTGTATTGGTTTTGGGCAGAACATGGAGTTATGTCATTTCTTTGTTGGAATAAAACTGACCAACCAATTTATATAGATTGGAAGAAGAGTGCAATGATCAACAATGGTAAGCGCATGAGTTACTATACCAATAAATATGCAAGTAACTATATATCTTATGGTGCTAATTATGGTTTGGAATGGCTAGATGTGTTTAATGAGTATTATTCTAACTCAAATCACATTAAGGTTAGCCGCGAATCGTTGGTAAAAGGAGAGAGAATTACTTTTCTGCCACCTAAATCTTATATAACCCAGGCTTTTTATAACCTTACAGCAAATATCTATTTTGATATAAATGATCGTAATACAGAGCCGGAAGTGATTAATTTCTGCAATGTGTATGTTAGTAAGAGTGCAAAAGATATTAGCTTCCGTAATTATATTACTTATTCATTCTCTGAAAATTCTGAATTAGCTGATCGTCATATTGATAATGAGTTTCATTTGAATAAAGTTGTTACAATGGATAACAGATATTTCAATTATAAAGATCTTGATGGTTATCATGCAAATGATTGGGAAAGACCATCGCGTTTTTTCATAAAGGAATTAAGATGGCAGGATGTGTACAAATAGTTGAGATTCGTTATCCTGACTTGAAGTATATATTATCGAAGTGTGGGCCTTACGGTTCACACTTCTGCTTTTAGGGAAACAATGAAATATGATGTAGTAATCATTTTATCTATTATATTCATTTACATAGTTTTATACAATTTACTGATTACAAAACATTAGGCTATTATTGATCAATCAACGTGTAGTATATCATGAATACAAAATTTATAGAAGAAGCTATCTTTTTTGAGAACAATAACCATTTTTATTTACGTGAAGTTGCTGATGAAGAGGAATTTATGGAAGTTTATAAATGGGCCAATCAGTATTTTGCATCTATAATCGGCGATATTAATGAAAACGGAGCTGAGTTGAGAATAGACATGAATAAGCCGCACCGTGTAAAATTGGTAAAAGTTGATGAAGATCTAAAAGAAATATTGACAAAGGCAAGTTTAGTTGCCGCACCTGAATATACCGGCAAAACTTTTTATGGGGAATAACGTGTTGGGCGGATTGCTAAATTGATATAAATAATAAGTTTATTATTTGAGTACATGATAATCTCCAGAGATGTATGAGATTTCCCCTTTGTGAATCACTTTTATATTGAACCTGCCAGAATATGCTGTATCGTAATTGTTATATGTGTCTAGCGTCATAGTAGATGAAGTTGTATCAGAATAACAATCGTAATAGCGGTTACTGTCAATGTAGTCAGTAAGTTGTATGAACCCGTAATTAGTTGTTGCATTAACTGAACTATCAGTATAGTCGCCTAGCCTGTATGTGCCTAAAGTATCCCTAAAATTTACTTTGTTAGCTGTAAATACGCCAAGCAGGTGTGGGGTATTGAACTGAATAATTATTCTCAGTGCTGGTGTGATATAACCTTTAATGGGAATGGAATAAGCATTTAATATCCCATAAATGTAATTAGTGTTGTTGTTTATAATGGTATCATGATAGGTATGACCGTTTATGGTCATGTTGATTACATTTTTACTTCCGGTAATAGCAGGTAATGTATTCTGCTTTTTGGTAGTACATGAGCACATTAGAATTATAAAAGAACCGAAAAGAACAATACGTGCTTTATTCATGATGTCGCTTTATTTTATTAAAACGATATTTCATTTGATTTATTGCTAATTCATTACCTTATTGAATGAAAGTCACCGCTGGCGAAATAGGTTTGCCCGTTGCTGAGCAGCTTGAAATTAAAAGTTGCTGATATGTCAGTGCCGTCAAAATTATAGGATTTGATAACAATGTTAGAGGACGTATCATTATAACAGGTATAATACCGATTACTATCAGCAATATCATTTAACTGTATAGTTCCATAGGATACAGAAGTAAAATTTATTGGGTTTGTGTAATAGCCGATAAAGTATGTGCCTAAAGTATCAGTAATGTTAAGTTTATCAGCATAAAAAGTTGCACTAATATGTGGTGTAGTGATATTGAAGTTTTGGCTCATGCAAAATACGTAGTTGTTATAGTAATTTATATATGACACAACCATGTATGAATTGATATAATTAATTCTTGAGTCTATTAAAGTGTCATGATAGGTATGGCCATTAATGGAGATATTGAATACGCTTTTATTTGACTTTGTGATAGCAGTGAAATTAGAATCAGGTTTACATGAATTTTGAAGTAAGAACGAAGCAATAATTATAATAGCACTTATATTTTTCATACTTAAATTTTTAGGGTTATTAAAGGTTATTGTAGTATTGTAAATTCACCGGTTGCGGGATAAATAGTACTGTCGTAGGTCATTAATTTGACATTAAATGTGCCTTTCATAAGTCCTGAGGAGACATCTGTTATATTTATGTGAGAAGATGTTGTATCGGGATATATAGTGTAATATATATAATCCACTAAGTCTGTCATATCGAATGTTCCGAAAGTTGCATGATCAAAACCTTGTACAGCAGTTCCAAGTGTATAAGTTCCGGTATTTGTTATCAAATCTCTTTTACTTCCAAAAATACTGCAGTTTAGATGCTCTGTAACTATATTAAGTGATATACGTTTTGTTTGTAAATAATCTGAAAAATAGTAAATACCACTATTATCTATATACCCATTAAGAACATAATAATCAGTAGCAGTATCATGATAAGTTTTACCATTAAATGTGATGGAAATATTACTTTTTATGCTTCTTTTAATATTTACAATATTGCTATTGGGTTGTGAGCAGGAAACTAATGCAAGGGTAGTGCCCATCAAAAAGATAATCAGTAGCTTTAATTTAAGCATAGATGAGAGTTTTAGGATATAACAACAGTAAAGATATAAAAAGTTTTGAATGTTGAAATGTTTTCTGCAAAGGATATGCTTTTCAAAATTGTTAGTTGAATAGCAGCAGCAGAAATTGATGATATTGAGCGTATGTTGTGTTCTTAATTAATCTTTTCATTATTGCAATAATTTTCGCACCACTTAACAATTATATAATATAAAAGTCACAATTACGTAACGATGAGTTTACATTGAATGATTATTTACAAATCTATCTTTGCTTAAACATTAAGTAATTGTGAAGAAATTATTATTATTTTCATTATTTCTGCCATTCGTAACTAACGCACAGCAGGCAGACTCTATTAAAGGAGATTTTCAAAAAGGGACACATTGGTATGATAATGTTTCTTTTAGAGGTTTTGTACAGTTTCGATATAACCGATTGTTAGAAACTAACCCAAAACTAAAATGTGAAGCTTGTGATAAGTCAATGGGAGACGATGGTGGTCTATTTTTGAGAAGAGCCCGTTTGATATTTTACGGTCAAGTGAGTGAGCGTGTTTATTTTCTCATTCACGAAGACTTAGTTAGTGCGGCTTCAACTAGCGGTCTAAACTATGGGCAATTGAGAGATGCGTTCATGGATTTGGGGCTTGATAAGAAAAATGAATTTCGCATCAGGTTGGGGCAGAGTAAAGTCCCTTATGGTTTTGAAAATATGCAGTCGAGTCAATTCCGTTCACCGCTAGATAGGTCTGATGCAATAAATAGTGGAATACCAAATGAGCATGATTTGGCTGCATTATTCTATTGGTCTCCAACCAATGTGAAAAAACGATTTGCAGATATGTCTAATGACCGTATGAAAGGATCTGGTGATTATGGGGTAGTTGCATTTGGTGTATTTAATGGACAAACGCTTGACAAGCCTGAACTAAATAATGAATTGCATGTTGTAGGGAGAGTCGCGTATCCATTCAAAATTGGTAACCAAATTATTGAACCTTCATTGCAAGCATATACGGGTCATTATGTTATTGCAACAGATCAAATGTCAACAGGGGTAAAAGTGAAGTATGATAGAAGTTATCTAGATCAACGTGCAGCTGCTAGTTTTGTTTTATATCCACGTCCATTTGGTATTCAGGCTGAATATAATATTGGAGTTGGTCCGGAATTTATCAAGGTTACAGATTCAATCGAAGATAAAAAATTGCAGGGAGGATATATTTTGTTCAATTATGCAATGAAATACAAAAAACAATATATTTATCCATTTGTAAGATTACAATATTACTCTGGTGGTAAAAAGAATGAGCTTGATGCTAGAAGCTATACAGTTAATGAGTTCGAGGGTGGTATTGAATGGTTGCCGATTAAGAATTTTGAACTCACAGCCCAGTATACAATTTCTTCAAGACGATTTGAAGACTATAAAAATCAGGACAATTTACAAAAAGGTAATTTGTTGAGATTACAAGCTCAGGTTAATTTTTAAATAATAAGTTTTTAGTTAGTCTATATTACTAAAACATAATCAAAATCAATTTTGTCTGTCATCTTTATGTTACCAAATTATTAAGAGTTGTTTTTGGTTAGTAAAGCCCAAATTATGACGATAGTTTTGTGACGAATATCTAATACTAAACATTTTATGTCATTCGGTTCAATTTTAAAAATTTTTCTACCAAAGGATAAGATTTTCTTCAATTTATTTGAGCAGGTTGCTACTAACCTTGTTCAAATGAGTGATCTTTTTAGTGCTGCATTAAAAGAGACAGATTTATCTAAGAGAGATGCATCACTTAGAAAACTCGAAGAAATGGAGCATAAGCTCGATGAGATAACTCATGAGATTTTTATTGAATTAGGTCAGAATTTTATTACTCCATTAGATAGAGAAGATATTCACTACTTAGCAACATCACTTGATGATATTGCTGATTATATGTGGGGTGCTGCTAAACGTGTAGTAAACTATCAAATCGTTGATGAATTCAATACATTGTCTGCATTTGCTGAAATTATCTCAAAATCAGTAAAAGCAATCAATTCTTCTATATACTCATTAAGAGATATGAAGGATCTTAAAGGGATTACCGAGGCTTGTGTAGCTATCAATAGTTTAGAGAATAATGCTGATGATCTTCTTGATTTGACTATGCTTAAATTATTCTCATCAAATATGTCTGCTGTTGAGCTGATTAAACAAAAAGATATCTTCCAAATGCTTGAAGTTGTAACTGATAAGTGCGAAGATGCCGCTAATGTAGTAGAGTCTATCATCATTAAATATTCTTAAGTTCGGGCTATGTCTGTATTATTAATAGTTATTATTGTACTTGCCCTTGGCTTTGATTATATTAATGGTTTTCATGATGCTGCTAATTCAATAGCTACAATTGTTTCCACAAAGGTGCTTACTCCGCTTCAAGCAGTAGTATGGGCGGCAGTATTCAATTTTGTTGCCTTTTTCATTTTTAAAGATCACGGTGTTGCTAATACAATTGCAAAAACTGTTCAGGAAAGTTTTATTACACTTCCTGTAATTATGTCTGGTCTGATTGCTGCTATTATTTGGAATTTACTTACCTGGTGGTTTGGTATTCCTTCAAGTTCTTCACATACTTTGATTGGAGGTTTTGCAGGTGCAGCCATTGCTCATGCCGGTTTTGGTGCAGTTAACTCAGAACCAATTATTAAAACCGTGAGTTTCATTGTAATAGCTCCGTTTATGGGTATGATAATCGCATTTATTATTTCATTGTGGTTTATATATTCATTCAGAAAAAGCCTTTGGCCCAAATTAGTATCTTCAATTGTAATAGTAGCAGTATTGTATTTCTTATTCAGTGTAATAGAAAAGGATCCTACAAAACTTAAAGGGCACTTTGATAGTTATTACATGAACGTAATAATGGAAGGCAAGAATTTCAAATGGATGCTGCTTTGCTTTATTCTTGTATCAATCAGTGTTTTTACAATGTTCTTAGGTTCATTGAATACTGCCAGAGCTAACCTGTATTTAAAACGCTTTCAGTTAGTATCATCTGCCGCATTCAGTATTGGTCATGGCGGTAACGATGCACAAAAAGTTATGGGTATTATTACTGTGGCATTAATCAGTGGTAATTATATTCAGCATTTTGAACAAATGCCTGTTTGGGTTCCTCTTGCTTGTTATACTGCTATTTCTGTTGGTACATTGAGTGGTGGTATGAAAATCATTAAAACAATGGGTACGCGCATCACTAAGGTTACTCCTTTTGAAGGTGTTGCGGCAGAAACAGCTGGTGCTATTACATTGTTCTTAACAGAAAATCTGAAGATACCGGTGAGTACAACTCACACTATTACAGGTTCTATTATTGGCGTAGGAGCAACGAAACGTTTATCAGCTGTACGCTGGGGTGTTACCATTAACTTACTTTGGGCATGGATTATTACGATTCCAATCAGCGGATTAATGGCTGCAATTATTTTTTATATTGTCAACTTATTTGTAAAGTAACATAAGGATATACCTAATAAGAAACCCGGAAATTTGATATTTCCGGGTTTTTCTTTATTCTTCAGGAGTGTAATATTTCCACTTTTCGCCAACTGCTTTTGCTTCTTCAGGCCCAAGTCTTAATTCACCATTATAGAAGCCGGCAACCTGCCGTTGTCTGAATGCCTCATATAAAGTTACAGCACATGCTACTGAGATATTAAGTGATTGTACCATGCCCACCTGAGGTATAATAAAGTTACCATCGCAATACGCAAGGCATTCGTCAGTTACACCTGCATGTTCATTGCCAAAAACTAACGCAACGCTTTCTGTTAGGTTCAGATCATATAAAGAGTGAGATTCAACACCCAGATGTGTAGCGAATATTTTGCCATAACGAGCTTTAATATCCTTCATGCACTTGTCTGTATCGTCATATTCATGAATAGTGAGCCATCCTGCAGCACTTGAACTGCTCTTTTTGCCGAAATGTTTGTATCTGTTACTGACCACTGTATTGAGTACATAAATGTTTTGAACACCAACAGCTTCACATGTGCGCATTACTGCAAATATATTATGTGGGTCATTGACATTTTCCATCACAATCGCTAAGTCAGGTTGGCGACGGTTGAGGACATGAAGTATTTTGGCTTCTCTTTCGGGTGTCATACTAAGTGTGGCTGATAATTTTAACTTCCTGCAAAAGTAAAAATGAATACTGAATATTGCTTTTATCTACAGATATCTTTTCTAATTATTGTGCAAATTTTTGTATCGAAATTTGTACGGTTATATCTGTTTTACATTTATTTGAATAGGAATGAAAATATGGCATGAAAATAGCCGAAATTTGACCTGCGATAAAAGATATTGTTGTACATTTCGCTCATAATACAACTATTCATTTTTACATTTCAATAATTTAAATGCCTCCCGGTATAGTACTAGGAATTCAACGGCCCGATCTCTTATTAGAAGAAACTCTTGCAGGTATCTTCAGGAGTTCCGTGCAAAAACATAGTTCTAAAACGGCACTTATTTTTGGTGACCGTTCGGTTACTTATGCCGAGTTAGATCGTTGGAGTGATGCAATGGCTGCCGACTTGGTATCAAAAGGTATTGTGCCGGGTGACGCAATAGGTCTATGGTGGCCAAGAGGATTGGAATTACATATTGCTGTTTTGGGTATTGTAAAGGCAGGTGCGGCTTATGTGCCACTTGACAGAGAAATGCCTGCAGAGCGAGTAGAGACTGTTCTGGAAGAAGTACAGGCAAAAGCTTGCATCAGTGATGGGGAGTTAAGCATTGATTGTCCTGTTTTTCAAGTAGTAACTCAACCACAGACTACAGACAAAATTGAAGTAACTACAGGTCCTGCTCCTGATAACTGGGCTTATGTGCTGTATACTTCAGGCAGTACGGGTAAACCCAAAGGTATTCCCATTACTCACAGAATGATTTGCCATTTTGTTAGAGCAGAGCAAACAATATTAGAAATACGTGCTTCAGATAAAGTATACCAAGGGTTTTCTGTGTCTTTCGATATGTGGTGCGAAGAGGTTTGGATCAGCTATTTAGCTGGTGCTACACTTTGGGTGGCGGATGCTACTACCACTAAATCTATCGATGAACTTGATGAAGTATTGCGCAAGGAGCATATTACAGTTTTACATACTGTCCCAAGTTTGCTTGCGGTAATGAATGACGATATCCCGCTCATAAGACTGGTAAATGCCGGTGGAGAGGCCTGTACTGCACAGGTAGTATCTCGTTGGTCAGTTCCGGCAAGGCAGTTTTTTAATAGCTACGGCCCTACTGAAACAACAGTAACTGCTACTATTACCACATTGAAACCTGGTGATCCAATAACTATCGGGCAACCACTACCGAACTATAACCTTGCAGTAGTTGATGAACAACTAAACTTACTACCGGTAGGGGAGCGTGGAGAGTTGGTGATAACCGGCCCGGGGGTTTCTCACGGATATGTAAACCGACCTGATCTTACCATAGATAAATTTGTTCCTAAGCCAGCCGGACTTTCTGCTCTTCCCGGAGATACGGTATATCGTACCGGTGATGCAGCAATTATAAATCCGGATGGTAGTATAGACTTTCAAGGTCGACTTGATGATCAAATAAAATTAAGAGGTTATAGAATAGAATTAGGCGAAATTGAGACCCAGTTAAGTGCGTTAACTGATATTACTGCAGCAGCGGTTGCGGTGAAGAAAGACATAAATGGACAGGATCACCTTGCCGGCTATGTGGTTTGCGACGACCCTGTTAATATGAATCAGCAAAGCATTCGTGATGCATTGGCAAAAGTATTACCATCTTACATGGTGCCAAGTGTTATAATGCAATTGTCTGAAATGCCTCGCCTACCGAGCGGTAAAATTAATAGAAAGGCACTACCAGTACCGGCAATGCTCATGGAGAGTTCTGTTTCGGCGGCTGATGAGATCATTGATCTTGATGCTCCATTGGGAGAAAGAGTCATAGCTGCACTACGTAAGAACTTCCCCAATAGGCAAATAGATGGATCATTAGATTTCTTTACAGATTTGGGAGGGCATTCCTTACTGGCTGCCTCATTTGTTTCCAGACTACGTAAAGAAGCTAATATCCCTCAGGCATCATTAAAAGACATTTATCTAAACAGACCTCTTGGTAACCTGATACAATATTGGGAATCAAAGCCTGTTGATAAAACAAAAGAAAAGCGTGTTTTTAACGGCGTGTCAAAAACACGCTTTTATACATGCTGGGCTGCACAAACGCTATCCCTATTACTTATATATGGCCTGTTTGCAGTACAGATATTTTTTCCATATCTGGGCTATTATTCTATTAAAGAATATACCGGAAATATAGGTTTAGGTATTGCAACTGCGTTAGGTGTATACTTCCTTATTCCTCCATTCTTTACAGCTTTGAATATTGCTGTAAAGTGGTTGGTGATAGGTAAAATGAAGGAAGGTGATTATCCGTTATGGGGTACTTACTATTTCCGTTGGTGGTTTGTAAAAACCTTTCAGCGATTACTACCATCAGAGTTTTTGAATGGCACTCCTTTGTATTGTGGTTACCTGAGAAGATTGGGTGTAAAGGTGGCCAATGATGCTCAATTGGCGGCAATAACCATTGGTGCAGAAGATTTGGTAACGATAGGCAGCGATGCCAGCCTAAGTTCGCAGGCTGTACTTAATAATGCTTATGTAGAAGATGGTTTACTGAAATTGCGTAAAATTCACATAGGCGATCATGCTTATGTGGGGAGCAGTGCCATAATTGCAGGCAGTGCAACTATCGAAGATTGGGGCGAGCTGCAAGATCTTAGCTTCTTACAAGAAGGTAAAACTATAAAAAGTGGCGAAGTGTGGCAAGGTAGTCCGGCGGTTCTCAAAGAGACAAAAGCTATAAGTGATTTACCGCAGCCATTATTTGTATCAAAAGCAAGGAAATTGATGTACAACATCATATTCCTGTTTATGCTACTGTTGTTCCCGTTTGTGATATTGCTGCCATTATTACCAACAGTAATCATATTAAATGATCTGGATAACTCAACTCCGGATTATGACTTTAGCTATTTGATTGTGACACCATCATTAGCACTGAGTTACATCATTATTTTCTCGTTGGTTACTATTGTACTTACCAGATTATTACAATGGGGTATTAAGCCGGGCAAATATCCTATTTACAGCCGTTTTTATCTGAGAAAATGGTTTGCAGATCAGTTAATGAGTTTGTCATTGATTGTTTTACACCCCATTTATGCTACAGTATTTGTTAGTCTATGGTTTAAGGCTTTAGGTGCTAAGGTGGGTAAGAATACGGAGATATCAACTGCAAGTAGTGTTACTCATCCATTATTAGAAATTGGTAAGAATGCATTTGTTGCAGATGCGGTAACACTTGGCGAGGCTGATGTTCGTGGGCAACAGCTGATATTAGAAAAAACGGTAATTGGCAATAATAGTTTTGTAGGCAATAGTGCATTGATTCCGCAAGGATATCATCTGCCCGGTCGCATGTTAATTGGTGTTTTGTCTACTCCTCCTAATAAGGAACAACTGGAGGGTGATAAAGCAAAAGATTGGTTTGGTTCACCTGCAATAGCATTACCTCGCCGGCAGGAAAGTCGCACTTTCCCGGCAGAACAAACGCTACGTCCTTCTCCTCCACGCATACTTGGTAGAACAATAGTGGAGTTTATACGTATTTTAATACCTGAGACAACAATATTGATTTGCAGTATTTTGTTTATTGCATATTCTCACGATTTACTTGTTGAAAAACACTGGTGGGAAATTGCATATACATTGCCCATCTACTATTTATATTATATGGGGCTGCCTGCATTCCTTGTCACTTTTGTGATGAAGTGGGTATTTGTCCGTAGATATAATAGTGAACAAAAGCCAATGTGGACACCAAAGGTTTGGGTGAGTGAAGCTATTACATCTACTTATGAAGCTTTGACTGTGCCCTTTGTATTGGATTATATGAGAGGCACACCATGGCTACCCATATTGCTTCGTCTAATGGGGGTGAAAATTGGTAAGAGGGTATGGATGAACACTACAGATATTACTGAGTTTGATATGGTAAGCATAGGCGATGATACTGCTATGAATGAAGATTGTGGACCACAGACGCACTTATTTGAAGACAGAGTGATGAAGGTTGGGCCAATTAAGATTGGTAAAAGATGCAACATAGGCGCTCGTACAATCATTCTCTATGATAGCGAGGTAGGCAATGATGTTGGTCTTGATCCACTATCGCTGGTGATGAAGGGCGAAAATTTGCAACCATCGACTAATTGGGGTGGTAGCCCGGTGAAACCTGCATAATTTTTAACTTTAGCAAAACAATAGTTAACTGATCTTTACGTTCAACTATTAGTACCTAAAAATACCTTTCCTATCTGTTTCTGTAAGCTGATTATTATTACATTTACTTTTGAAAACTATAGCATGAATTTACTTTCTGTACTGTTATTACAAGCCGGAGATACAGCCATAAAGGCTGCGGCACAGGTGGTGGCTCCTGTTGAGCAAATATCCTTGTTCAAATTACTCAAAGAGGGTGGTGTGTTAATGATACCATTGCTCCTTTGTTCTTTAATTTTGGTGTATGTATTTGTAGAGCGGCTGATGGTTATTCGCAAAGCAGGTGCAATTGACGATAAGTTCCTAGATCGCATTCGTGAACAATTAGTCAATAAAAACGTAGAAGGAGCAAAAGCGGCTTGTCGTATGAGTAATACTCCGGTTGCGCACATCATAGAAAAAGGTCTGGGACTAACCAACAAGCCATTAGAATACATAGAGAAGTCTATGGAAAATACCGGCAAACTGGAAGTTTATAAACTTGAGCGTAATTTATCGATTCTTTCCGCTATTGCTGCAATTGCGCCAATACTTGGATTTTTAGGTACCATTGCGGGTATGATTATTTTGTTCTTTAATGTGCAACATCAAGGGTTCTCATTAGAAACTATAGCCGGCGGTATTTATACAAAGATGGTAACATCTGCTGCAGGGCTTATTATTGGCTTGTTTGCTTACGTAGGTAATGCATATCTTAATGCACAAATCAATAAGAATATCAACAAGATGGAGGCTGCTTCAGTTGACTTTCTTGATATTGTAATGGAGACGAAAGAATAATTGACGCAATAGAAGAATATCGGTTTATTGATTTTTAATTTAATGAAACTAAGATGAATATCAGGAGGCAAACTAGGGAAGAACCACATGGGCATTCATCTGCACTGAATGATATATTATTTATATTATTGTTGTTCTTTTTGATTATTTCTACACTCGCCAACCCAAATGTGGTAAAGCTGAGTATTCCAAAAGCAAAGAGTGATACCAAGGCGAAACAAACAGTTGTTGTATCTATTAATGATAAGCAACAGTTTTTTGTCGGTACTACGGCAACAAGTGTAGATTCGTTAAAGCAATATATTTCAGGCGCATTGGCTAAATCTCAAGATGCAGAACCTACAGTAGTTATAAATGCAGATAAGCAAGCTACTGCAGATAATATTGTTGCTGTTATGCGTGCAGCTCACGACCTTAATTTAAGAACAGTACTTGCAGTTGACAATAACAGCAGGTAAGGTAATTACATAATTTAAAAAATGAAAATGCTCCTTCATCAGGAGCATTTTCATTTTGTGTATACCAACGAAGTCTTTTGGATGATATGATTTCACATAATTTCTTGCATTGTTATTCCAGAATATATTGAATTCACTACAAACACAGTCATAAAAAAGGCTAAGGTCTCACAAATGTGAGACCTTAGCCTTTTAATATTATTAATTAAGTGTACTACTCAAGCTTAAATGTAACAACCTGTGTAAAGAGTACTTTTACTGCTTTACCATTTTGTTTACCTGCTTTCCACTTTGGCATTTTAGATATTATGCGTTTTGCTTCTTCATCACAACCTGCACCAATACCACGAACAACCTTTACATCACTTACTGAACCGTCTTCAGATACTACGAAAGTAACTACAACACGACCTGTAACGTTTGCCTCTCTCGCACTTTCAGGGTAGTTAATATTTTTACCTAAGTACTCAAGCAAGTTGTAAGATGGCTCCGGTGGCTGCTCAACGAAAGTGTAAATCTGTGGCGGAGGTGGTGCGGCAACTACGCCTGTACCAGAACTCACAATACCCGGATCTATACCATTTGGATCACCTTTTTCGTCTTTAGGACCAGCCGCAGTTACTTTTTCTACTGGCGGTGGAACTTCTGTTTCCTTTACTTCTTCATCTTTCTTAATTACTGGAGGAGTAAATTTAACTGTAGGCTTAACCGGTGGAGGTGGCGGCGGCGGCGGTGGTGGTGGTGGTTTCTTCGGGTCAATTGGTGGTGGATCAGCAAGTGTTACCTGCTTCATCATCAACACAGGTTTCTTTTCAATCTTGCTCATCATGCTGTTTACAAGAGAATAACCAACTGAAAAAACACCTACCCCAAGTAACACCAATAAAGATCTACCTACACGTTTCCGATAGTTTTTGCGCAACTCGTAACCACCGTATTGTTTATTACGGCCATCATAAATGATGTCGATGTAATCGCTGTTAAGAATTTTATTGATATCCATTAGTCTGCTTTTTTTGTTCATCAACGGCTTCTGTGTGCTGTCGATTTTTGTTTTAATGTTCGTGTTTCAGGCAAACTGACCTAAAACAATACCGTATCAATTATTTGATACCATTAGCCGTTTCAGTGGTTTTAATGTTATCTTGTTCAATAGGAGAGATATCAATAATGGCATAAACTTTTACGTCATTAATATTCATCTCATCGAGAATGTTTACAAGATCACTATAAGTACTGGTGCTATCGGGCTTGATCAGTACGGTAGCCTCATCTTTTGCAGTAAGGGCACCACTACGTTTCAGATCATCTACCATCTTTTTCTTTGCAATAATTTCATCGCGGATACCATTCTTTTGGTTGAAGCCGGTAGAATGATATTCAGGCTGAACATCAGGATTGTCGCCAATACCTTCGTAATAGTAAATCCTGTGGTTTTTGCTTAGAAGTATGGTAAGTGCAACACTGTTTTTAATCTTATTCTTATCCTCATCTTTCATGGTAGGATCCTTGTAAGGCATGTTGATTTCCATAGTCTTTGGCTTAGCCAAAGTAGTAGTCAACATGAAGAATGTGATCAACAGAAACCCTAGATCCACCATTGGTGTTAGATCTATACGTGTACTTAGTTTTTTACCTTTTTTGACGCCGGGGCCTTTCTTATGCCCCCCGCCGGAGGTATCTAATTCTGCCATATCAAATTTTTTACTCTAACTAGTTAAATTATTTATCCTAATCACTTTTTCTCACTGCTCGGAGCATGTGAATCAGCATACGCAGCTGTACCCGGAGGTATAGACTTCATATTAGTAATAAGGTTGAATTTGAATATTTTCCAGCCTTCCAGTGTCTTAATGATTCTGGCAACATTTGGATAAGATGCTTCTCCATCTGCTTTAATACAGATACGGAGCTGAGGATTTGTATTTCTCGCACTTTTTATCCATGAAGCCAATTCATTTGTAGGCACATTAACAGTAGTATCTACAGGAATACCAGGTGTTACCTGATCCATAGCTTTCTGCTGCTCAGGAGTTGCTGATAAATAAGATTTAAGCTGATTAAGCGGAATGCCTACAGAAGCACCCAAAGCGAAAGAAGTTTTCTCAGCATC
Organism: Chitinophagaceae bacterium; assembly: GCA_947454715.1. Classification (GTDB taxonomy): domain Bacteria; phylum Bacteroidota; class Bacteroidia; order Chitinophagales; family Chitinophagaceae; genus Flavipsychrobacter. The sequence continues at coordinate 24,835 of CANGMZ010000020.1, read as the reverse complement.
TGTTAATTTAAGATCGCGCTCATAAGCAATATCATCGATAAGTGCTTTACGTTTGATCTTATTATCAATTGCGAAAAATATTCTGCCCTTTGAATCAACTGTCAGCAACATAATATCTTTATCCGGAAGTGGAATAGAAGATATTGAAGATGGCGTTTTCACTACTACCGGCTCTTCTGGCTTAAATTTTGTAGCCAACATAAAGAAGGTAAGCAGCAGAAAAGCCACATCACACATCGCTGTCATGTCTATATGCGTACTTTTCCTTGGTAATTTAGCGTGAGGCATTATATGATTCTTCTAATGTTAAACAATTAAGACGCAGGATCACAAAAAATCCATAAGTCTCATTTAGATATATTTATTTAGAATATCACTTGTAGTTTGCCGCAAAGCTCTGAGTAAGTGTAAAACCACTTTCATCGATGCTGTAAGTAATACCATCTATCAACGTAGTGAAGAAGTTGTAGAAGATAATAGCGATGAATGAAGTACTGATACCTAATGCTGTATTGATCAAGGCTTCAGAGATACCATTTGCCAATGCGCCTGAATCCGGAGCACCTGCCTGACCCATTGCCTGGAATGAACGAATCATACCTAATACCGTACCGAACAGACCCAAAAGCGTAGCGCAAGAAGATATTGTAGAAATGAATACCAGATTTTTTTCGAGCATAGGCAATTCAAGTGAAGTTGCTTCTTCGATTTCTTTCTGGATACCTGCAAGTTTCTGATCTGTATCTAATTCTTTGTTATGAACCATTTCTTCGTACTTAACAAGACCGGCACGCATAACGTTACCTACAGAACCAGCTTGCTTGTCGCACTCAGCGATAGCTGCCTGTACATTCTTGTTAGCCAAGTGATACTGTACTTTACGTACAAACTCACCACCATCAATTTTACCTTTTGCCTTGAAGATAGTCAAGGCACGCTCAATAACGAAAGATACAAGTGTAAGAAGTGTTGCAATAAGGATAGGTACTACGAAACCACCTTGATACATTGTTCCCAATACACTTTTTGCTTTTTCTTTTGTTTCGCCATCAGAGAAGTTTGAAGCACTTCCTAAAACGAATTTCCATATTACGTAACCAGCTACAATACAAGCCACTACAACTAACAGATTGGTCACAAAGTTGTTGCTGTTCTTTGGTTTACCTGCACGATTTCCTTGATTGGCTGGTTTTGGCGCTGCCGTTTTTACATCTGACATAACTCTGTTTTTTGTTTTTTAGTTCTGAAATTGGTTAAAGAAAATTAATAAAAGAATTTAGAGTGTTATTGCAAAGATATAGGTACAGTTCAAAAAAACAATTTTGGTGAAAAAATAATTTTCAACAAGGTATTCATGTTATTCGTTTTGTACCTATATAATGTGGTTAACAAGTTGTTTTACATAGTAAAATAACGCCTGTTAACATAAAATTAATGAACAAAATATTGAGAAAAGAGCACAAAAATTACTTAGAGAAGGTGAAAGCGTGGTTAAAACTTTCGAGTGGTTGTACTGTAAAACGATGTCAGCAATGTTTTATTGTGCACCTCTGGAGCATTCACATTTCTTTAACACTTTGTAGCTATTTATCAGATTACTTATATAATCTTCTTATTTATGATTAATGTCTTTTTCTCTCTTTAACTAATTCTTCTTTTACCTTAAATTGCACCTTGTTATAAAATCTAAGAATGGCAGAACTGCTTAATCAATATAATGAAGATAGTATCCGGTCACTCGACTGGAGAGAGCACATAAGACTGCGCCCCGGCATGTACATTGGTAAGTTGGGTGATGGTAGCAGCATGGATGATGGTATCTATGTGCTTGTTAAAGAGGTGATGGACAATTGCATAGATGAGTTTGCAATGGGTCAGGGTAAGCGTATTGAGCTCAAAATTGCGGAAGGTGAAGTCTCTGTTCGTGACTATGGTCGTGGTATCCCTTTGGGTAAGGTTGTTGATGTGGTTAGTAAAATCAATACTGGTGCCAAATATGATAGTAAGGCATTCCAAAAGTCTGTAGGTTTGAATGGGGTAGGTACTAAGGCAGTTAATGCTCTGAGTAAATACTTTAGAGTTGAAGCTTTTCGCGAAGGAAGGACAAAGGTTGCTGAGTTTGAAGGTGGTGTATTGATCAAAGAGCACAAAGAAACCGACACCTCAATGGCTAATGGAACATTGGTTGTTTTCCGGCCTGATGAAACCATATTCAGAAATTATCACTTCCTACATGAATACCTTGAAAATCAGGTATGGAATTATTGTTTCCTTAATGCAGGGCTGCAGATAAATTTTAATGGACGAAATTTCATTTCCAAGAACGGTCTTTTAGATCTGTTAACGCGTAAAACCAATGCTGAGTCGCTACGGTATCCGATCATCCATCTGAAGGGTGAAGATATTGAAGTAGCAATTACACACAATGGTGATTATGGTGAGGATATTTATTCATTCGTAAATGGTCAGCATACCACACAAGGTGGTACGCATCAGGGGGCATTTCGTGAGACTTATGTAAAGGCGATTCGTGATTTTTATAAGAAGGATTACGACGCCAGCGATGTTCGCCAGAGTATTTGTGCTGCGGTTTCTGTTAGGGTGCAGGAACCCGTGTTTGAATCTCAGACTAAGACTAAATTAGGATCTCAATATGTGTGGGAAGGTGGTCCTTCTATGAAGACATTCATAGGCGATTTTCTGAATAAGGAGCTGAACAATTTCCTACATAAAAACCCGGCAACAGCCGATGCACTTAAGAAACGTATTGAGCAGAGTGAAAGGGAACGTAAGGAACTTTCAGGTATCAGGAAACTGGCAAATGAACGTGCTAAAAAAGCAAACCTCCACAATAAGAAGTTGCGCGATTGCCGTATACATCTTAACGATGATGTGCCTGCAAAAAACAAGGAGGAGTTTAATATCAAGCAGCAAGAGTCTACTATATTCATTACCGAAGGGGATAGTGCGAGTGGTAGTATCACAAAGAGCCGTAATGTAGAAAGCCAGGCCGTATTTAGTTTAAGAGGTAAACCGCTTAACTGCTACGGATTGACTAAGAAGGTGGTATATGAGAATGAGGAATTTAACTTATTACAACATGCTTTAAATATTGAGGAAGGTTTAGAAGGGCTACGTTACAATAATATTGTAATTGCTACCGATGCCGATGTGGATGGTATGCACATTCGTTTGTTGATTATGACTTTCTTCCTTCAGTTCTTTCCTGACTTGGTGCGTGGAAACCATATTTACATTTTACAAACACCGTTGTTCCGTGTTCGTAACAAGCAGAAGACAATATACTGTTACAGCGATGAAGAACGCCAGCGTGCTATACATGAAATAGGTGCTAAAGCTGAGATTACCCGATTTAAAGGATTAGGCGAAATCAGCCCCGAAGAGTTTGCTCGTTTTATCGGTGATGATATCCGCAAAGATCCTGTTTTGATTAGTCAGGATACACAGGTGCAGAAGATTTTAGAGTACTATATGGGTAAGAATACCCCTGCTCGTCAAGTGTTTATTATTGACAACCTAAGGGTTGAGAAAGATTTGGCAGAAGAGCTGGGTGTAGAGGTAGGGGCAGAAGTGTAATGGAGTAATAGCTTAACTCAACATTAAACTGAGAGGGCTGTGATTTTGTCACAGCCCTCTCAGTTTTTATATACCCCACAGTTCAATGATTTGCTTACTGTGTTCCTTGCTTTTTACTTTCTCTATGACATGATCAATCTTGCCTTTTTCGTTGATAAGAAAAGTAGTACGAACAACCCCCATATAGGTTCTTCCGTACATTGATTTTTCAGCCCAAACGCCATAAGCGTTAAGTATCTTCATTTCTGTATCAACCAACAATGGAAAAGGTAAAGAATACTTGGCTTCAAATTTTTTATGACTTTTCTCATCATCAGGGCTTACACCAAGTACAATAACTCCTTTAGCTTTTAATGCTGCAAAGTTATCGCGTAGGTTACATGCTTCATCTGTACACGTTGGCGTATTGTCTTTAGGGTAGAAATACAATACAACTTTTGAACCCTTAAAATCTTTTAATGAAACTTTGTTACCGTCCTGATCAGTAGTGCTGAAAGCAGGAGCTGTGTCGCCTTGTTGCAGTGCCATGTTTATCTTATAAATGTTAGTGAATATGATGTCGCATTGCCATTCTCGTCTTCAGCTTTGAAAACAAGTTCGTGTTTTCCTTTACTGCAATGCTCATCAAATTTATAAAAGAAAGAGCTCCCATGTTGCTCAAAGCATACCCACTTATTGTCTATATAACCATTGAAGGTTTTAATGGATGTAATTTCGTCTTTTACTGTAAAAAGTATTTGACTGGCTTTACTCAGATTGGCACCACTTTTTACAAAAGATTTTATAACCGGTGGAATAGTATCAATTGCTAACCAATATGTACCGAAGTTCCGCACTGCTGCTTTATACCAGCCGTTATCTGAACTTACTGCCGCCTTACCTTCATCATCCTTTCCATCAGAATACATCAATACCATTTTGCTTCTTAATGCAAAAGGTACAGGTTTTTCAGGCTTTATCATCAAGTCGAAATAATGATGCAGCGGTACATAAGGATAATGGACGCTATACTTATTAGAGTAAGCTCCCGTGTAAGCATTTTCTTTGATGTTAAAATTAATATCATCATACAGTTCAGTCTCGTCGAGAATGAAGGATATGTTTTGATCTTTATAGCTATTGACTTTGCCGGCCTGAAAAACTGTGCTATTTAAGGTTGCTTTATCTTGTTTCTCTATTGTTGGTTTTACATAAAAACTGATTCTGCTTTCATTGTTCTTATCGTCTGTAAGTATTACCTCTATTTTGTGCACATTACCATCGCTAACATCAATTTTCCCGTTATTGGCATTCATTTGAGAGAAGATACCATTCAATTTATTTCCCGGCAATTGAAACAGACATTGGGACCATTTTTTGTGTAACTCTTTCGTTTTGTAATCTGCATAAGCATTAATATATCTTGTTACATCATAACCAATATCATCGAGTGTAATCTGAGACTGTATGTTGTTATCCATGTATAGTTTTGCAGTATAGAAGGTAAGACTGTTGTCGCTGCCATTCATAAAGTCGTCTGCATTGATGCCTATACCTAGTGTGCCACTTGTTGTTATTGAAACTGTATCCTTATTTATCTTATCTGTTGCTCCGGTCTTTAGAGGTTTATATAGATTTTCCGTTTTTTTCAGGGTGACAAAAGTGGGTGTAGTCTCATAAATATTGCCGGAATAAATGGTTACCTCTTTAACAACAGGTGCTATTTCATCAACAATAGGTAAACCAAATAATTCCGGATTAAGCGGATGTTCTGTTTTACTGTTTCTTATTTCAAAGTGTAAATGCGGTGCAGTGGAGGCCCCGGTATTTCCAGACCATGCTATCAGTTGACCTTTTTTAACAGGAAATTGCTCTGGTGAAAATTGCAGATCCACATCCCAGCGTTGTTTTTCGTACTGTTTACTTTTTACATATTGCTGTATAGCAGGTGCAAAACTGTTGAGGTGTGCATATAGGGTAGTATAGCCATTGGGGTGGGTAATATATATGCCATGACCGAAGCCGCCTTTTTCCATTTTTATACGAGAAATATAACCATCGGCGGCAGCATGAACCGGCTGATTTTCTTCTCCCTTAGTTTTTATGTCAATGCCACTATGGAAGTGCCCCGGGCGACATTCTCCAAAATTTCCGGCAAGGAAAATTGGTATATCCAATGGGTTTCTGAAGTAGTTTTGTGGGTAAGTTGTTGTTGTGCGCTCTTGCTTACTTTGTCCAAACGAACATAATGGTACAAATAATAAAAGGGTATGAATGTATTTTCTGATTATCATATAAACGGTATCAGAGACTAAGTTATCACTTATTATCAGAATGGTAAAACATGATCTTATTCTGTTTTTGCCTGAATGCTATTGAATCGTTTCAGGAAGTCTTCCCGGGCAGTTCTTGATAAAGGTATCTCTATCTTATTGTTCATTATTATTGTTCCGGGTGCTTCGTAACGCGATACGCAATTTAAGTTGACGATATATGATCTATGCACACTACAAAATGTCGAGCCTTCAAGTAAGTGAGTAAATTTACTCATATTATTAGAACTGAGTACCTCGTGTTGCTTTGTCACTACGCGCGTATAATTACTGGTAGCTTCCAGGTAAATGATATCATTCATGTCGTAATAGTTTATCCCTTTGCTGTTAGGTATACCTATTTTTGAATTGGCAAGTTGTACAGGAATGCTCAGATTTAATCGAGCAGTTTTTTTATTACTTATCCGTTCTATTGCTTTATCAACTGCGATGCTTAACTCTTTATCTCCAACAGGTTTTATTATGTAGCCGGTTGCTGCCAGTTTAAACGCTTCAAGTGCATATTCAGTATGGGCTGTAACAAAGATGATTTCCATATCCGATGCAGGAACCATTTTTAATAAATCCATTCCATTTTTGCCATTAATGGTAATATCTAAAAAAAGGATATCAGCTTTTATGACTCTGAGTGCATCGAGTCCATCGTTCCATGATTTGTAAATGCCTGAAATCTCAATATTGTTATAAAGGCTATTTAAAGTATCTGAAAGGGCTGTTATAGAAAAATCATCATCATCTATTATGATAGCGGAGATAGTGTTAGTCATTAATAATAGGTTGTAAGAAGTGGGTATAATTCTGATATATTTTTTACTTAAAATCAGGTTATGAAGTAACTCATTTTTATGGAGTTTTTATTGTACAAATGCGACATTTATAGAAGAAAAGTTAGTTATCCCGCTTTCAGTATTAAAGGTTGATTAGTAAGATATGGCTTGTAATTAGTGTATGATTTGCAATTTTTTAAATATTACATTAGGTTAAAAAACGGTTAAACAATATATTGATATGATCTTTTGATTGCTTGTAAGGTTAACTTTGTAGCTCTACGAGCAAAATAATAACGATTAAACAAATAATAAGATAGATGAGGAAATTGTTGGTGTGTACAGGTGCGTATCTTATGCTTTCCTTTTCATCTTTTATTACAACTGCGGGAACACCCGGTGTTGTTAATGAAGAGGTAAGAGTTCAGGAATATTTCAATTCAATATACAAGGGGATAGATTTCAGTAGCTGCAATACTTTGTCTTTCGAAGTATTTGCCAAGGCATACAAAGGTTATCTGAATCTAAAAAATGAAGGTAAACTAAGTAACGACAAGGAAATAATATCTATCTGCGACTTTAACCTGCCATCTACTGAAAAGCGTTTATGGATAATTGACCTGTCATCAGGCAAGGTATTATTTAATACTTATGTTGCTCATGGTCAAGGTTCGGGCGGAGACTATGCTGAGTCGTTTTCTAATAGTGTTGACTCTCATCAAAGCAGTTTAGGATTTTATGTTACAGGTGATACCTATAATGGTGATCATGGTTTGTCACTGCGTTTAAGTGGCATGGACAATGGCTTTAATGACGCAGCTATGGATAGAGGTATAGTTGTGCATGGAGCAAATTATGTAAGCGATAAATTCATAGCTGGTAATGTTCACTTAGGTCGTAGCTGGGGTTGTCCGGCTGTGCCGGATAAATTGAAAATACCTATAATTAAAACTATAGAAGGTGGAACTTGCCTATTCATTTATCATGAAGATAACCATTACTTGAGAAGCGCCTATTGGCTCAACAAAAAGATTGACCACCTTCCTGAGAACAGCATGTTTGCTGATATGATGAAGATTAATAGCAAGCCTAAACGTGCAAACTATCAGATCATTCAATACATGCATGGCAATAGAATAGACAGCGTTAAAACTGTTGCTATAGATCAATTAGCTAACTGAGCTATAAGTTTATCGTCTCTGTGATAAACGTCTCTTACAAAGTGTATATGCTTTCCGGTTGTGTCTTCAAAAGCAGTTAAGTATGCAATATGAACAGGTATTTTGTTTGATAATACCCTCCATTGTGTTTTGTGTGTTTCAATAATGCTATCTAATTTTTCTTTTGTAAAGTCTTTCTTTTCTATTTGTGAAAGAATGAAAATAGCCATCTCCTGAGGATATTGGAGTCTGATACAACCCGAACTTAAAGCACGCTCTCTTTTCCCGAAATCATCACGATGCGGTGTGTCATGTAAGTATATATCCCAGGGATTAGGTAAATTGAACTTTACATACCCTAATGAATTGTCATCGCCCGGATCTTGTTTGTAGCTAAAGCGTTTGTAATTTTTGCTATTGATGTTCTTGACATTCACCACCTTGCCATTCTTATCATAAGCTTTCAATCCTTTTTTGCTCATGTATGCCTGACCGCTTTTCTGTATACCGGGCAATACGTCTTGTTTTAAAATTGTCGAAGGCACACCCCAAGGCGGATTGAGTACTACATTAGACATTACTGCATAAAGCGATGGTGTCTGCCTGACAGGTTTTCCTACAACTACTCTCATGTGCATTACATCAGCTCCGCCCTGACGGAAAAATAATTGCATCAACGGCACATTTACAAGAATGTACATGTTACCGAAGTCTTTTTGCATCCACCTCATTCGTTCCAGATTGGCAGCAATCTTAGGTAATAATGAATCCGGTCTTGTTCGTAGATATTTGAGGGTTGTGCTGTCTGTTTTCCCTGTTGGTTTTATGCCAACATAGTCTTGATAAGCAATGATCATTTGCGCCCATTCGCTAATGGTATCATTAGCTTCAGTTGTTACCCAAGGTATTTCTTTGTTAATGATTGTCGTAATATTCTCTTTTGCATCACTATCAATGTACTTTGTTGCATTAAGGGCAGCAGATGCATTCATGAAAACAGAGTCTGATAATAATGTGGTTAGTAGCTTATATTCATTTCTCAGTAGGTTGTAAGTGGGAACTGTACTTCTGTATTCATCTAAAGAGATGTATTTTTTCTGAATGTCTGTAAGTTGTAGCGGTGCATTCCAAGAAGAGTCATTAACATGAAACCACAAAGAATCTACCTTTTTAGGCACAATTTTACCAACAAGTAAGTCTTTAGCTGCAGCCAGATAGCTACGGGTTAAAGCTGTATCAAATGCAATTGCATCGTTTACATTTGTTTCTTTTTTGCCTAACTTTTCTTTTAGTTTATTAAGAGTGGTGAAATTGTACTTTTCCGGGTCCAGCCCATCCCATTTTATTTCTTCCAATTCTTTTAAAAATTGTTCAGCAGCAGCATCAGCTTTGAAGCCATGTGATAGCCAAATAGGGTAGTAGTCATTTTGCAAGTATGCATAACGCATATCAGCGGTAGTGGTTCTGAATGATTTTTTAGAAAAGGTGTCTGATGTTGGTATCAATGGCTCCAGTCGTTCTGTGAACTCATCATAAGAGAAATCAGTAACAACCGGATTTTTTTTATGCCTTTGCTTGTTCTTACAAGAGAAAGTAAACAGCAAAACCGAAAATACAATAAATAATGACAGACTTTTTTTAATAATGGGTTGTATATCAGACATATAGTGCGGTATTACCGCTTTTTTATAAATAGTAACAAAAACTATACCAACTTATATTGTTAGTTCTTTTATCGGGTCCCAAAATACAATTTCAAAATTCTGGACTTTATCATCAATAACTATTATTCCTTCTTTTTCCAGCAATTGCTGCATTTGTTCGGGAGGGGAGAAGTGATGCTTGCCTGTGAGCAACCCATTTCTATTAACAACACGATGCGCAGGTACTTTAGGCTTTACTCCATGGCAGTTGTTCATAGCGTAACCCACCATACGTGCACCGGATGCAGCTCCAATTGCAGCTGCTACAGCTCCATAATTGGTAACTCTGCCTTTAGGTATAGAGCGTACAATATCGAAAATTGCATTATATATACTTTCTTTATCCTTTTTTATCTCTTTCATCGGTTTTACGATTAATCAATAATTGGGTGCGTTTGGGCTCAGGTACCTTAATATAATCGAAAGGACAATTAAGGCATCCATTGCCGCAGCAATAGCCACGTTCAGATAAATAAGAAGAGGTAAACACCAGTCTACCGTCAGGTAATAAATAATAATCTTTATTCTCCGTCAACTATATCGTCGTCTAAATGATTCTTAAATCTACCGGTAAGTTCTATTGGTGTTTCAGGTAGTTTGAAAGAAACATAGTAAATGGTTCTATTGTCAGCCAAGTGCATTTTTTCATAGAAAGTCTGAATAGCCAGAGGTCCATTCACCATATTTTTACCATAGATATCCGGTATGTTTTCGCAAATAGTACAGTTAGTTTCTGCAATTGACTCCAACGTAAAATCATACAGCACTTTAGAGTCTGTTTTCAGATTAATGATACTACCCGGTTTTAATATCTGTTGGTAGTAGTAAAGAAAGCGAGGATGAGTTAGTCTGTTTTTTTCTTTGCCTTTTTTCAAAAACGGATCTGCAAAAACAATCCAGATCTCACATACTTCATCCTTAGCGAAGTAATCTCTTATTTTGCCAATATGTGTACGTAAAAATGCAACATTGTCCAGCCCTTCATTTAGTGCTATTTTGGCACCATTGTGTATACGGTTTCCTTTTATATCAACACCAATAAAGTTCCTGTCTTTATGTTCGCGCCCCAGGTTTACACTGTATTCACCCTTGCCGCATGCAAGTTCTAGTGTAATTGGATTATCATTTTTGAAAAAATCCTTCCAATTGTTTTTCATATTCTCAGGGTACTGTAATACATTTCTAAACGTATCTATAGCCTGGAATTTTATAAGTTTCTTGTGCCCCATAATTTTTCGAATGCCAAAGGTAAGACTGAGTTTTATTCTTACAAGTGTATTTAGAAAGAATTATGATATAAAATGCATTAGAAAATGTATTCTGTATTATGGCTCTGTCGGGAATATTATAAATACAGTTGTGCCTACATTATGTTTACTTTCAATTTCAAACTCACCACTAATCATTTTCAACAAATCTTTAATAATGAGATAACCGAGGCCATTTCCACTTCTCTTATTCACATTGGCAGCAGATATGATCATTAAGTCAGATTTGATATTATTAACCTGAGACTTACTCATTCCCATTCCGGTATCTTTTACAGTAAGTTGTATATCATCAATTATCAGTTCGCAACTGATTGTTATGCTTCCTTTCAGGGTAAAATTTATTGCATTGACTACAAGATTATATACAATAATTCTTATAGGGTCAACAAACTGAGTTACAACCAGATTTGTTGGTACATTATTAATAAGCTCTGTGTTGTTTTTGTGTGCCAGAGATTTGAGCATAGTAAATACTTGCTCTACGAGTTCATGCAGGTTTATTTGCTCTTTTACAATTCTTCTTTCTTCATTCTGGTATTTGATCCAGTTTAAAATATTAGTAGATAATAACTCAAGCTCTCTTGAAGTATTTACAACCTCCTCAAGTGTTTCATTTTGCAAATTTTCAGATAACGATGACTTTCTTTCAGATAAATATTTACTGGTAAGATGTAAAAATTTAAGTGGTGTAATAATATCATGACTGATTATAGAAATTAGTCTTGTTTTGATACGGTCGTTTTTTTCTAATTTTTCGTTTTGCTTCAGAATTTCTTCTGTTTTTTTATCGAGTAGATTCCTTAGTCTTCTTTGCCTTCTTAATGAAGCCCTGTTTGCCATTATAGAGATAACGGCAACAATAATGAGAAATGTAAATACCAAAATAGCTTGCCCCCACCAAATCATATACCATGGTGGTAGTATTTCGAAAATAATCTTTTTAACAACATAATTGTTTGTACCAAAACCTTTTAGCTTTCTAATATAAAGTGTGTGTATACCATAAGGCAAATTACTCAGCCGAATTACAGGATGTTGTACATCAATTTTTTCCCATTTATCAGAAACTGAATTTAAGTTATATTGCAGGTATATGTTTTCCTTATTACAAATAGCAGAGAATCCTATATTGAACGATATTTCATGAGTTTGGGAATTAAAAACTAAACTATCGGTACTTTGAGAAAATTGTTTGTGACCGTTAACTATTATTTGATCTATGAAAACATTACTATCTGGTAGAATTAATGGCATAGAGGGCTTAACCCATAAAGCACCATCCATTGTAGGGAACGATATGTCGTGGTTCTTCATGATAATTCCACAAGGAGTACATCCACCATTCATTTCTGTAATATCCATTCCTTCATTTCTGCCAAAAAAATGATAATATATGTATGGTATGTTTTTCTCAAATGATGTGAGCATATCATTCAAACTTGCTTTAAAGAGCCCCCGATTTGTGCTCATCCAGCAATAACCACTTGTATCTAAGATAAAACAATGGGTATAATTGAGATAGTTATTATTGTCGAGTGGGATTTTTTTTATTATTCCATCTTTATATATGTACACGCCATCTCCATAGGTACCAATAAATAAATAGTTTTTATATTTCCTTAGGGAGCGCGAAGGAGCGTTGGTACGTTGAATTGTATCAATAATTTTTTTGTTGATATTGTATGTAAATAACCCTTTGCTACTCGCGATGGCTAATATTCCTTGTTTGAGCTCTATCATATCAAAAGGGTCACCAATCCCTTTGTATGAAAAAACAGTATCAATTCCATTTTTATTGATACTATATACTCCCTGATAATTGGCCATGTAGGTTTGGTTCCCTGTAGTTGCAAAAACCAAATTGGCACTACCATTTACATGTTTTATGAATCTTCTTGAATGATTAAAATAATCATAAATGAATAAACTATCCCTTCTGGAATACCATAGAATGCTATCTTTTGTTAGAAAAGTATTATTGTTAAATTCTTTATCTATTGGCAGGTTTTGAATTGTTGCTTTATTCGGACCAATAATATCTCCGGTGTTTGCCAAAATATTCCCATTAGGAAGTGGAATTTGTGCATATATGGCATTGGGTTCATCGAATTCAGTTTTATTTTTTTTGACATTCGATAAATAATTTTTTCTGATTACAATCAGACCTTTTGATGCGGTTCCAAGAAATAGGGTTTTATTTGCTATGTAATATTGGATGTATTTTACCAAAAAATTTTGCGGAATCTCATCACATATTAGTTCTGATGTTATTGCCCCGTCTTCATAATGCAATGTCCAGGCACTAGTCCCTTCTAAAACTATTGGGCATTTCATTCCCGGTTCCCAAAACAAGTGTTTTTTTCCTGTAGGTAATATGTCTCTTTTATTGGATAATGCTATTTTTTTTATGTTTTTATTACTCCATTCATATATGTAAAATTTTTCTTTCGAATCACGTATAAATATATTGTCGTCAATTTTAAATATAGCTGTTCTTGGTGGAAGTGAACATAAAGGAGTTTTCTTATTAACTCCTGATTTTACTTCCCAAAGTGTGTCTGATTGGGCAATGAGACAAAGTGTTGAGTCTATTGGAACAAATCTGTCGAAATCTGTTATACCGATATTACTGCCCTTAGGTGGGCCTTCTTTAAGGTATGTATTAATTAGATTCACACCATGTTTGTCTGTATGTTCTTTGCTATAAATATGAGGTATAAGGATATTGTCTTTTACATATAACAATTCACCTGATGATATAACAAATATTTGCCCATCCGGTTTTCGGGATAACGGGAACATTTTATTACTGTGTAAGTGCGGGAAATTATCAGTATTAAATGTTGTAAAATTTTGACCATTATACCTAACAAGTCCTGCTTCTGTTGCAATCCACAGAAACCCCATTTTTTCATCGAGTTGCAACGCTTTTATACCATCTGACGGTAGTCCATTCTCCGTTGTTATATATTCAATATTATATTTATGCTGGGCAACAGTGCGTCCTGCAAAAAAGCTGAATAAAACAATAAAAATAACAAGACGTTTCAGCATGTAGTGGGGTATATTGTATTTAAAAATAATCAATAACTAACATTGTATAGTACAGCTAGTTCGGTTAGTGTCTTGGTATTTTCTGTATTTGTTTTATCAAATATTCTCTTCTTTATAGTAGATATCGTATTCATGCGGAGGTTCAGCACATTAGATATATACTTCGTGCCTTGACCTTTAAGTAGATAATGAAGTACTTCTAACTCTCTGGCAGATAAATCAGAGAACGGATTATGATATTTACTATCGTTTACTTTATCAGGAACTACTTCATCTGATAAAAAACTCTTCAGTTGAGCAATAGTCTTTTCCTCTGGTGAAGTTTTTGAAAGATAATATCTAATGCCATATTTTTTTAATGCTTCACTGTATACGTTTGCAGGTTGCATTGAAAACATCATAATGTTCAATTCAGGATACAGACTATTGATGTTAGGTAGTATCTCTAAAGTTGTTCCATCCGGTAATATGATATCAAGAAGCAAATGGGTATATTTTTTCTTTTTTAATTCACTCATCAATTCTGCACAACTCGAAACCTCATCAACATCGTTATAACCAAGATTGAGTTGTAACAATAGCTTGACACCTTTGCGAATCATGCTATGGTCGTCAACGATTAATATTTTAGGGGTAGTCATAAAATGAAAAAAGTTTTTATGGAAATAAAGTAATATAAAGTTATGTGAATTAATAGCGGAATTCCATGTTGTGTAGAATTAGTTCTGCTCTGCTTTTTTTCGCCTAACCATTTACGTTCAAAGTTCGTCTTTTAGTTAGTAAAGTCAATTTTTTGCAGGTTTAGATAGAACTTATTCTATCTATATGCTAGTGTAACAAAGTTAAGTTTGTGAATTGAATATTAAAATTCCAACATTTCTTTTTTTAGTACTAGTGATTATCTATGAGAACAGAAATATACATACCCATGAGAAAAATATCAGGTTTTAAGCGTGTTTCGGGAATGACATTAAGGTCATTATTACTGGTTTTAATAATAGTTGCGGGCTTTGGCAGGTCTACTGCCCAAACAATTGTTGGTAATTACCTTCAGACAAAAACTAGCAGTACATACACTGCGCTGGCTACGCCTACAACTTTGTTTGCAGCTGGTTACGTTGGTAATACAGCTACACCTGCTAGTGTCACGATCCCTTTTACTTTCAATTTTAAAGGTACTGGATACACTACATGTTGGGTAAACCCAAATGGATATATAACGTTTGGTGCTACAAGTGTAGGTACGAACTACACACCTATATCTGTCTTTAATACAAGTGTCACCGGCGTAGTTTCTGCAATGGCTTGTAGTTATTTAACAGGAACAGGAGCAATTGTATATGGTACAACTGGTTCTGCACCTAACAGAACATTTACTATTCAGTGGACTTCAGCTAAAGTAAATGGTCTTACAGGTAATGCACTCAATTTTCAAATAAACTTATTTGAAACTACTAATAAGATACAGATTGTATATGGCGCAACTACAGTTGGTACTGCAGGTACTGCCGCAACTGCACAAGTAGGTATTGCTTCGTCTACTGCTGACTTTTTGAACTGGAAAGAAGGTGCCTCAAGCCCCACAATTACAGCAGGTGGTAATGCAGGTACTAACTGGGCTTTACTTATGCCAGGTTCAAATTTGAATACATCTACTTGCACTGTTAACTATACAAGTACTGCTTATGAGCCTGCTTCTGGTTTGACATTGGAATGGACTCCAAGACTTAAAGTTCTTTCATCATCTAATATTACCAATACAGGATTTACGATGAACTGGGCAACTGCCGCAGGTTCTCCTACCACTGTCACTGTTGAATTATCTACAAGTAATACTATTGCAAGTAATATTGCAGGTTATCCGGTTACACTTTCTGGCTCTGCTACTAGTTTGGTAGTTACAGGCTTAACAACAGGCACACAATACTATTTCAGAGTAACTCCGGCTTATGCTTCCGTAGGTGGTGGCTTGACATCACAGAGTGTTATTAACTCAATAATAATGCCTGTTGTCGTTCCTGTAACACTTACTTCAAATAGTTATAATTATGATGTTATTGCAAACGGAGGTAACACAATTGGTGGTACAAATGCAATAGCAGGTAGTATGGGTGTTGTGGTTGGTTCAAATGTAGGAGTGGATCAGGCTGGTTGGTCTCCGGTTAGTTATGATTTTTACAATGTCGCTGCAACAAATCCATTACCGGCAGGAGGTAGTATTAAAGAAAGTACTGCGAATGGTATTGTTTATCAGTTTGCTCCTTATGATCAAAATAACTGTGCTTATTTCATTAGTGGTAATGCATTTACTCGTAATCTAACTTTTGTTACTCCAACACCTGCAACTACGGTTCATATACTTGCATTTGATCCTGCACCTGATGCATATCCTATTTATACTATAAAGTTCACAGATAGTACCACTCAAACATTTGGTGCATGCTATTCCGGTAACTGGTGTAGCGGTGCAGCTCCGGTGACACCTACTTACGGTCGTACAAATAATGCGAATACAGATGGTGTATCTAACTGTCATTTCTTTTACAGAGATACGCTGAATATTGCCGCAGCTAATTATTCAAAGTCTATTGCTTATATAACATGTTCTGTAAATGGAGCAGCAGTATTTTATTCAATATTTGCGGTATCAATACAAAAAGTGGGGGTGCTTACACCCTCCGCTAGTTCATTGACCGCTTTTGCTGTTAATAATTGCGCTACACCATCAACATCTCAATCGCTCTCATTATCTGGTAGTAATTTAGCTAACCCAACTCCTAATATTACAGGTACAGGTAATATTACTGTTTCTGCACCTCCCGGGTTTAAATTGTCTACAGATAATATAACATTTACTTCATTGATAAGTCTACCTTATGCGAACTGTGCAATGAGTGCAGTGCCATTTTATGTAAGGTTAGATACTACTGTTGCAGGTACTTACTCCGGCAATATTACTTTTTCAGGAGGCTCCGTTCCTGCAACACTTTTGCCTACAGTTGCGGTGTCAGGTGTAGTGTCAGGTGTTAGCCTTAAATCTGCAGGTGCAGCGGGCTATCCATCCAGATTAGCTACTACAAATTTTGGGTTAGTTACTCAATTCACAACATCTAGTGCTATTGCTGATAGTATTACCGGTACCGGGCTTACAGGTAACGTAACGCTTACTTCTTCTAATGCCGACTTCCAATTGTCATTAGATAATGTAACATACAGCAATTCAATTACCATAAATGTGCCTGGAAGTACAATTATACCGGCCATTGCTTTTTATACAAAGGCTACGCCTTCGGTTGCCGGTGTTGATACATCAACAATAACTGTTACTGGCGGTGTGCCTGCGTGTACTTTGACATTTAAAGACAGTGTGTTTGGTGCTGCTGCATGTATAGCACCGAATTTGGCAACATCAATTATCTTCACGGGTACTAATAATACATTAACCAGTGTCGGCTTTACCCCTTCAGGTACTGCAGACGGTTATCTTCTTGTTAGAAGTACTGCTCCGTTTGTTGCAGGTTCTGATCCAATTGCAGGCAATAACTATGCAGTGAGCAGTGCATTCGGTAATGGTACAGTAATATCTATTAATAACGCTGCGCCTCCATATAGCAACTCCGGACTTACCGGTAATACAAACTACTACTACACGGTAGTACCATTCAATGGTGGTATAGTAGGTGGTACATGTGGTGGTGGTCCATTATATCCATCAGGTACACAACTGACAGGTTCTGTAACAACATGCCCTGCTTCATCTGGTACACCAACATCTTCTGCTATAACAAGCACCGCATTTACAGCTAGCTGGACTGCTCCAGTTGGTGGTAGTGCTAGTGCGATATCATATATTGTTGATGTTTCAACAAATAATACATTTACTGCACCTATTGCAGGATCTCCGTTTACTACATCTGCTACGACTCTTAACTTTACAGGTTTGTTGTCAACAACAGCATATTATGTAAGAGTAACTGCAGTTGGTGCATGTAACAGTGCCGTAACCGGAACATTAACTGTTACAACACTAGATAATTTTTCTACTGTTACGATTGCCAGTGGTTTTAATGCAGACATAGTTGCAAATGGTTCAACCGCCCCTCAGCTAAATACATCTTTCCCTGTTGCAGGTATTACCAGCTTTGATAATGCGGGTTATGACTTGATTGGTAACCCATATACTTTTGCTACTTCAACATATAAATTACCGCTTGGCGGAGCATTTACAAGCTTCACAACTGCTGGTCTTACTTATCAGTTGGCTGATTATGCATCACAAAATGCTTTATTGCTACACACCGGGGCTAGTTATCCTACAACAGGTACATTAACTTTTTCTGCTCCAAAATATGCCAGTACAATTTATATGTGCGGTATTAGTGGTAGCGGAACTTCTGCGGTAACGTATACTATCAATTTTACAGATGGTACAAATGAAGTGACTTCTGCATTTACTTATCCAGACTGGTATGCTACAACTGTAACAGCACCAATAGCTTTTGCATTAAAGGGTATTGGTAGAGTAAGTTCTTCAAATACATCAACAATAGGTGAAGGAACTTCAACAACACCTTCACTATTTCAGGTGCCTTATACATTGACTACAGCCGGACAAAGTAAAAAAATACAAAGCGTTACAGCAACTGTGGGCGTTAGTAACTACTTGGGTATTATGGCTGTAAGTATTAAATCTGGTACATTAGCAGCATCAGTAGCATCAGTTCCTTCATTTGGTAGTGTTGCTGCTTGTTCAAACTCAAGCAGTCAGACATTTACAATATCGGGGGCTGCACTTTTCCCTACGGGAGGCAATATTATTGCAAAAGCGCCTGCAGGATTTCAGGTGTCAAGTAATGGTACTGCATGGGATACTGTTGCTACAATTGCTTATGCAGGTAATGCAATGTCAGGAACAACGGTTTATGTTCGTTTCACACCAACATCAGCAACGGCTTATTCCGGAAATATAACATTCTCCGGTGGTACACTAAATACCTCACCTACTGTTGCTGTTTCCGGTATTGGTACAGGTTTTGCATTTTCACCTACTACAACTGCAGCATTTGGTCCGGTTAGTACAGGTACTTCATCAGCTGGTATGCATTATACAATGTCTGGTGTAGGACTTACTCCCGGCACAATTACTATTACTTCTTCTAATGGTTTGTTTGAAGTATCTGCCGATTCTATTACTTGGAGCAATACATTCAGTTATTCTAATGGTACTACATTATCGGCTCCTTTGTATATCCGTTTTAGTCCAACAGCAACAGGTGCTCAGACATCTAATATTAGTGTTGCAAGTACTTCAATGACATGTTTGCCTGCAGCTATTGTTGCTACAGGTACTGGCGCAACACCATGTATTGCGCCATCAACACCAACTACACTTACATTCTCAAGTGTTACAGCATCAACTGCAACTGTAGGTTTTACTCCTGTAGGTTCTTCTGATGTTTATTTAGTTATAAGAAGTTATACTGCATTCTCAGGCGGTGCTGATCCTATTACAGCGCATACTTATGCAGTAAATGATACTTTTGGTAACGGTAGAGTAATAGGATTATATACATCTTTATCTCCTTATGCATTCACCGGATTGAATAATAACAGCTCATATTACTATACTGTTATTCCTTATAATGGTGGTACTACCGGTGCTTGTAGCGGTGGTCCGCTTTATCCTGCTGGAACACCTCTTTCAGGTTTGGTTACTACTTGTCCGGGTACACCTACATCATTACTTTCATCAAGTGTTACCAGCAGTAGCTTTGCTCTTGCATGGACTGCACCGATTGGTGGTAGTGCAATTTCATTAACCTATTCAGTTGATGTTTCTACTAATAGTGGATTTACAGCACCTGTTACAGGTTCTCCATTTACAGTAAGCGGTACATCAACAACAATTACAGGTTTAAATACCCTAACAACTTATTATTATAGAGTTAGTGCAGTTGGTGCATGTACAGGTACACCAACCGCTAGTGGTAACATTACAACCATTGACAATTATGTTCCTGTAACATTATCAAGTGGTTTTAATGCCGATGTTGTTGCAAACGGAAGTGTTGCACCATCAGCGTCAACATCATACCCTACAGGTAGTACCAGCTTCGATAATGCCGGATATGATCTTATTGGTTCTCCATATACATATTACACAGGGACACTTACTTATTCTTTACCTGCATCAGGTATTATAGCCAGTACATCTACTGCCGGTGTTAAGTATCAATTAGCAAACTATACAGGTAATAATGCTTTGTATATTCACAGTGGGGTAGGCTTGCCAACAACAGGAACACTAACATTTGCAACACCTATGTCTGCAAATGTGGTATATATATTAGGTATAAGTGGTTCAGGAACTACGGCTGTTACTTATACACTAAATTACACTGATGGTACAAGTGAAGCTTATCCATTGGTATACACATATCCTGACTGGTATACAACAACATCTAGTGGAAATACAACTATTGCTTACACGGGTATTGGTCGTATCACACATACGGCTACAACATCGACAATAAATGAAGGGTCAACAACTTCACCTACATTTTCTCAGGCAGCAATTACTTTAACAACTGCTGGCCAGGCAAAAACAATTCAGAGTATTACTGCAAACTATTCTGCAGGAACTGGTTATCTTGCTATTATGGGTGTAAGCTTGAAGGGAGGTGTGCTTAATGCCTCTACTACTTCATTGAGTGCATTTACAGGAACATCTGTAGGTTGTAGCTCTTCACCTAGAACGTTTACAATCAATGGTAGTTCTTTACTTCCTTCAGGTGGTAATATCGTTGCAAAAGCACCAACAGGTTTCCAAGTTTCAAATAATGGTACAACTTGGGATACAACAGCAACTTTTGCTTATTCAGGAACGACTTTAGCATCTACAACTGTTTATGTTAGATTTACTCCTATAAACCCTGGTACTACTTCCGGAAATATTACATTCACAGGTGGTACTGTTGCTACTCCTCCTTCAATTGCAGTTACCGGCACAACAAGCGGTTTGGGCTATTCACCAACATCTGTTGCCGCATTTGGTCCTGTATCTGTTGGCGTTACTTCTACTGCTTTAACTTATGCCTTAGCAGGTACCGGTCTTACTTCCGGTACAATAACTGTAACTTCTTCAAACCCTGACTTCCAGGTATCATCAGATAGTGTTACATGGGGTACATCTTTTAGCTTTGCTAATGGGTCAACAGTAGCCAGCAATATTTATATACATTTTATTCCAAGTGGTTCGGGTGCTGAAACATCTTCTATTAGTATTACAGGTGCAGCAATAACTTGTTCTTTACCTGCCATTAGTGCAACTGGTACAGGCTCTACTCCATGTAGTAATCCTGCGCTTCCAACTGCACTAACATTTACCGGTACAACTGCTACATCTTCAAGTATTGGATTTACACCTACAGGCACTCCTAATGGTTACCTTTTAGTAAAAAGCTATGCTGCTTTTGTTCCTGGATCTGATCCGGTTACGGCACATGCTTATATTGTTGGTGATACAATTGGGAATGGTAGAATAGTAGGTGTATATACAGTAGCTCCACCATATTCTGCAACTACACTTAGTGCCAATACATATTACTACTATACGGTTATTCCTTATAATGGTGGTTTAGTAGGTGGTACTTGCGGTGGTGGTCCTTTATACCCAACCGGCACACAATTAACCGGTTCTGTAGCAACATGTCCTGCTGCTCCGGCAATGGGTACAAACAGTATAACGCTAACTTCAGTTACCCTTAACTGGTTATCTGCAGTTGGTGGAAATGCATTACCGGTGTCATATAACATCGATATTACTACTGATGCAGCATTTACATTGCCAGTCACAGGTTCTCCTTTCACAGTATCTGCTCCTGCTACGTCATTGACGGCAACAGGTCTAAGTGCTGGTACTGTTTATTACTATCGTATCAGATCATCTACATCTGCTTGTAACAGTGCTTATACAACAGGTACTATTACAACAGGTAATTACTGTACACCTACATTTACTAATGGTTGTAGCGGTGGTTATTATTCATCAAGCATTGCTGTAAATGGTTATGCTTGGACTGGTACTGTTGGTGCATGTGGTACATCAAATTATACTGCTACACAAGTATTCTCTGTTGTTGCGGGAGTAGCTGCTACCTATACTTCAACTACAAACACCTACACAGGTAATGGTGTTTGGGTTGACTTTAATAATGATGGTGATTTCTTAGATGCAGGAGAACAGCTTTTTGGTTTGTATTCAGGTGCAGCACCTGCTTCATATTCTACATCTTTTACTATTCCAAGTACAATTACAACCGGTAATTATCGTATGCGTGTTGTAACCGGTTGGGGTACTGATTGCGTAAGTGGCGGTGGTAATGGTTCAGGTCCTTGCGGCGCAGGTGCAGCAGGTGGCATTCAGTATGCTTATGGTTGTTTTCAAGATTTTACACTCTATGTAAAGAACCCTGTATTAACAACTTCAGTAAGTACTCTTACAAACTTTGGTAGTGTACTTAGAAATTGTAATTCAACTGCTCAATCATTCACAATTACTGGTTCCGGTTTGATTCCTGCTTCAGGAAGTGTTGTTGCTCATGCACCAAATGGATATCAGGTTTCTACAAATGGTACAGCTTGGGATACTACAGCAACATATACTTACACAGGATCTAATTTGGCAACTAGTACGGTATATGCTCGCTTCTCTCCTACAGTCGCTGCTGTTTCTACAGGTACAATCACTTTCACAGGCGGATCTCCGCTGACTTCTCCAACAGTTGCTGTTTCCGGTACAGGTACACAATTAACGGTTACTGCTACAGGAACTGCTCCTATTTATTGTAGTGCAGGTACAGCTATAGGTTTAAGTGCAACAGGTGCGGCTACTTACAGTTGGTCTCCTGCTACCGGACTTAGTGCGGCCACCGGAGCGTCGGTAAGTGCAACGCCTGCTATTACAACTGTTTATACAGTAACAGGTACAGATACTGCCGGTTGTAGCATTACAACAAATACAGTTACTGTTGTTTATAATGTAACAACCGGACCAATAACTGCGCCATCTTCTGTAATATGTTTGCCGGGTGCAATGGCACTTATCGAAGCGGGTACTGGTGGTGTTTGGACCTCATCTGATGCAACTATTGCTTCCGTTGATGCGGCAGGTATTGTTTACGGCAACGCTGTATCAGCAACACCTGTTACTATAACCTATAATAATACAACTTGTGGAGGTAGTGCAACTTATGATATCACGGTATCAAACGGTGGTTTTACCGTAAGCACAACACCTACGTCCGGTACTTATTGTTCTACTGGCTCGGCATTAGCAATTACGGCTTCCGGCGCAACCACTTATTCTTGGTCTCCTTCTGCAGGCCTTGATGTTACAACCGGAGCAGTTGTAAATGCAAGCCCAACTGTTACTACAATTTACACTGTTACAGGAACTTCAGGTTCTTGTAGTAATAATGCCATAGTAACAGTATGGAATACTACACCAGGTGCAATTACAGGTGGCATAACAACCATGTGTACTACCGGTGCAGGATCGACTACAACTTGGACCGATACAACTGCCGGTGGCACTTGGAGTATTAGTGCGGGTGGTGTCGCTACAATCAGTTCAGGTGGCGTTATTACTGCTTTAACTGCCGGTACTGCTACTGTTACCTATACTAATGCAGGTTGTTATGTTACGCGTTCACTTACTGTTAATGCTTCACCCGTATTAGCAGCTACACCTGCTTCGCCATCTGTTTGCGGTGGTGTTGGTGTTTCTCTGACAGCAACAGGTGCGTCTACATATTCATGGGCTCCATCTGCAACATTATCAGCCTCAACAGGTGCAACAGTTATTGCTACCCCTACTTCAAATACCACCTATACAATTACTGGTACAAGCGCATTAGGTTGTATCAGTTCTATTACAAAGGCAGTTGGTGTTGGTGCAGGTGTTAATGCATTCTCATCTGTTGGTAGTGCCACCGTTTGTCCTGGTACTTCTACAACTTTAAATAGCTATGGATACTTAAGCACAGGTACTACTTATGACGTTCGCTCGATACCTTATTCGCTTGCGTCATTTACTTCTTCAGGTACAGTTACTGGTGATGATGTATACAGTGCGCTACTCACTATACCATTTACTTTCAACTTTTTTGGCACTAATTATAATACCTTAAACATAAGCACTAACGGATATATATCATTTACTGCAAATGCCAGCTCCGGAGCTTCATCAGGACGTGTCAACTATGCATGTCCATCAGCTTCACTGCAAACACAAATAGGAGCTGGTATTGCTTGTGGTATGCATGATTTTAATGCAACTGGCTCAATGATTACTTATGGTACATCTGGTACTGCACCAAATAGGAAATTCATAATAAGTTATAATAGCTTATTAGGTTTCAGTGGTACAGGTACAATGTCTGCTCAAGTAATTTTAAATGAAGGTGGCGTTATTGATATGATGATAACATCACTTACTCCCGGTACTTCTTCATATAGTAGCACATTTGGTGTACAAAGTTTAACAGGAACCAATGGTGTTGCTCCTTCTGGTCGCAGTGCAATGGCGACTGCTACTGCAATATCTACACCTGAGGGTTGGAGATTTGGACCAACTATTGCATCACCTACATACTCATGGATACCATCAACAGGCTTGAGCAGTTCTACAATTTCTGGCCCTACTGCTACAGTAGCTGCATCAACTGTTTATACTGTTACTGTCACCGATGCTTCATCTGGTTGCAGTGATACTGCGATATCAGCAATTGCTACGTATACCCAGCCAACTGTTGCTGTTGTTTCTTCTGCAGCACCTACATCTATTGGTTGTGCAGGTACAGCAATGACGGCTTCCGGTGCATCTACTTATGTATGGACACCTACTACAGGCTTAAGTGCATCTACCGGTGCTACTGTTACGCCTTCAGCTACGCTTACAACTACTTCATA
>CANGMZ010000019.1 GCA_947454715.1 Chitinophagaceae bacterium | reverse complement strand
TTTTACTATTCGTTCTGTTGGTAATGTGTATTAATGCATATTCTCAGGCAGATAGTAATACATGGTCGCCCGCACTACCTCCTCACTACAGTTTTATTCATTACGATGATAATGTAATAGGAGAATACAAAGAGCTTGATTCCTTTTATTATAAATTAGTCCGGCTGCACCACAGTAAAAAAGGTAGGGTTAATATTATTCATATCGGTGATTCTCATACTCAGGCCGATGGTGTTACCAGTGTTGTTCGTAATGGTCTGCAGGATTTCTTTGGCGATGCGGGACGCGGTTTGGTATTTCCATATCAGCTAGCCAATTCTAATGCACCACATGATATTAAATCTTCATCTGCCAGTTCATGGAAGAGCAACAGACTTACGAGTCCTGACAAGCCGATAAAGACTGGTATTAGTGGATATGGCATTCATTCTTCCGGTCAAAATGCATCTGTGCATCTAGGACTTAAAGACATGGATGGGCATCAGGAGCGATTTAATCGTATGATATTTTTTGTATGTAATGACAATGTTTGTTACAAACTAACTGATAGTAATCTTAATTATCCGGTTATCATTAATAGTAAACCCGGTGATGGTGATCCTACATTGGTGGTTAATACCGATTCATTTATTTCCAGTTTCCAGTTATCGAAAGTGAGTGCACCAACTGGTACAGATTATAGCTTTTATGGTGTGTCATTAGAAAAAAGAGATAGTAGCGGTGTGTTGTATCATACAATAGGTGTCAATGGAGCCAGGTATGATCAGTTCCTGCAAAACACGCTTTTCTGGCAGCAACTTAAGGCGTTACAAGGTGACTTGTTTATTGTCTCATTAGGTACCAATGAAGCACAAAACCCTTCCGTGAATGAACAAAGCCTTATGGCAATTTGTGATTCTTTTGTAAAAATGATTCACACAATTGCGCCTCATGCAGCTATCCTCATCACTAGTCCTGCAGGTTCATATTACAAAAAGAAGAAGCCAAACAAGTCGCTGCAAAATGTTACAGACGCACTTTTACATACCTGTAATACTAAGAAAATTGCCTATTGGGATCTGCTGCACATTAGTGGAGGGGTAGGTGGAGCTACGGCATGGAAAAAGTCAGATCTCATCAGTCAGGATTTGGTGCATTATAATAACGCAGGTTACTTGCTTCAAGGTTCTTTGTTATTGAATGCCCTTGCAAAAGGGTACAATAATTATGAAAAGACACATCCGTACAGAGCAGTAAAAGCACAGCCAAAAGAAGTAGGTAAGCCCAAAACCGTAAAAACAGAAGTTGTAAAGGCTACAATCACTCCCAAGCCAACTGCTGAGCAAAAAGCACCGCCACCTCAGGTTCATCCTCCGGTACCGCTCACAATAACGCCTGATCAGGAAACAGTTCGGCCTAACAGTAATATTAAAGTGGAGTACTCCGATAAATAATTATTTGTCGAAAAAATACTTGTTGGTAGTTTTGGTTTAACAATATGTAGTAAATTTGAAAATCATTCATTCTATATGAAAAAAATAATTTTGGCATTAGGAGTTGGTTCAGCTCTATTATTCTCGTGCAAAGAGAAACCACCTTATATTGAATTAACAGCTACACAGAGCACGGCCACAAAGGTTGATACTACTTATGTTTTAGCAACAGTGCCGGCTGCGGACCCTCATAATATCTTGTTCGAAAATTTTACGGGGGCCAGTTGTTCTAACTGCCCGGCTGCTCACGATATTTTGAACACCTTGGAAAGTAGTAACCCGGGTCGTATCAACATAGTATCGTTGTATATAAAAGATTTCTCTCAAACAACACCGCCTCCAGGAGCAAAATTCGATTTTAGAACTGATGGTGCTACCAGCATTATGACAAGTGTGTATACTGTAGTTGCAGCTATGCCTTGTGCCGGTATTGACAGATTGCAATTGGGTGACATCTCTTATGGTAGCGATTACCTTATCGGTAGAGATGTTTGGAACACAATTGTACCAACACGCCTGTCGGTAGTTGATAGTGTAAATCTTGCACTTACCAGCACCTATAATGCAGCTACCCGCAATGCTACTGTAAATTTCAAGGTTACTTATCTTCAGCCGGTTGCTACATTGCAGAATTTCTCTATTGTTGTTGTTGAAGATAGCTTCGTTGATAAACAAGAGTATCCTACTTATGTAGACACTGCTTATCACTTCAACGATATCTATCGTGGTTCGGTAACTTCAGGTTCTTTGGGTGAGCCTATTTTGTCTACTCTAGCAGTTAAGGAAAAGGGACGTGTTTACGATGTGACCTACACCTACAAAGTAGATGCTGCATGGAATCCTGCACATTGTAAATTAGTTGGCTTTGTTCATACAGGCTCGGCTAACGGAGGTAAAATAGTTTATCAGTCTACTCAAGCCAAATTGGTTAATTAATCAATATTTAATCCTCTTATACTAAAAAAGCAACATCGGCCGATGTTGCTTTTTTTAGTATAAGACTGTTTTGTCAATCATCATCCTTAGGTGTTTCTTTTTTAGGTTCTGTTTTCTCTGCCGGAGTATCCTTTTTTTGATCTTCTTCGGCAGGTTTTGATTCTTCTTTTTTGGGGTCGTCTTTAGGCTTTGTTTCTTCTTTTTTCTTTTCTTTTTCCGGCTCTTTGGCGTTATCGGTATTGCGGTGCTCAGGAATATCTTTCTTTTCTGTGATAGTCTGTTCATTGGTTTTACCACCGGCTCCGTTTTCGAGTATACGGTCCAGTTTCATCATTTTAGCTTGTGAAAGGTCTTTTTGAACCAGTTCTACATCATAGCCTGTTTGGTTATCTCCATTGGTCCAGGACCCGGTATACATTTTATCTGCCAACTCCAGCTCCATTATCCCTACAGGTTCTTCCATCACCCATTTTCCGTCTTCACCTTTATTTATTTCCAGTTTTATATAATCCGGCATGTCTCCAAATTTGTAGAGCCCATCCCAGTTACTCACCTTGCCATTAGCGTCTTTCATATAGCGCACATAAAGTTCTACAGGTATTTCATCGTCAAATTTTCCTTTATATAGTTTTCTGTCTACTACTTCTTTGCGCATTTTATTGCCATCCTCATCCACCGCTTGGCTGCTACTTAATAGCAAATCTCGTTTCATTTTGGCGGTGTCTGGTGGCAGTTGTGGCCCCGCTAATTCTATCTTTGTCTTTGCGGTTTTTATAGAGTCTTTTCGCACAGAGTCACGATATGCAAAGCTCATTACTCCGGTATCAGCTCTTGCTGAATCGTCCTTCCGCTGTTGTTCCAGTCGTTGCATCTTTGCCAGATACTTCCGCTCATTACCTTCTTTCAGTAAAAACTCATCTATTGTGTTGGCTTCAATAACATTCAGTACCTGTCCTCCACAGAAATAACCATTCACTTTTTGTATTTCAGTCATAGTGATACAAAAAGTAGTGCTACTCAACATATCTCTCACAAATAAAAAGCCTTTATATCTTTCAGGAGCTATTCTTCGCAATCCTTCCAGTCCTCTGGGTGGGCTCTGTTTTTGTAATTCATATCGTTGCATGATAATCCCATTCCAGTTAATGCCAGAGTCTTCACCCTTTCTCAGGGTCTCGGCAAAACGACCTATTATGGAATGATTATAGAATGGATCCATATCAATCAATACAGATGGGTGGTCTCTCAATTCATTCAGCTCTCTCTGTGCTTCCGGTGTTTGGTCGGCATTGTGGGTGACCATTTTCCAAAGTGTATCAAGTGGCGGGAAAAGGTAGTAATAACCTATTGTATCTTTTGTGCGCAGGCAGTCCAAAACTCTGTTCATAAGTTCGGCTTCTGTGCGGGGAGATCCTGCGTACCGGTGTCTGCGACCTACAGCCTCAGCCTGGGTAGTATACAGTAATAGGCAGGTAATAAATATAAATAAAAATTTCATTTTTGTTGCTAGCAATCAATAAAGTTAGCTATTTCTACTTAAATAAGATTTCTTTAGCACTAAAGTCCGCGATTAGCATTTACAATTCCAAATTACAGCTATATATTTGTATCATGATTCTCTCAGACAAAAGTATACTCGAAGAAATTGAAAAAGGAAACATTGTGATTGAGCCTTATGATCGCAAAAATCTTGGCTCGAATTCCTATGATGTACATCTGGGTAAATATCTGGCAATATATAATGATACGATGCTTGATGCACGCAAGCATAATACCATCAGCCATTTTGAAATACCGGAAGAAGGCTATGTACTACAGCCGGCATCACTTTATCTGGGTGTGACTATGGAATATACCGAAACACACGCTCATGTGCCTTTTTTGGAAGGTAAGTCATCTACAGGCAGACTGGGTATTGATATTCATGCTACTGCAGGTAAAGGAGATGTTGGGTTTTGTAATGCTTGGACGCTCGAAATTTCTTGTGTGCAGCCGGTGCGTATTTATGCTGGTATGCCTATCGGTCAGTTGATATATTTCCCGGTATTGGGAGAGGTAATCAACGATTACAAGAACAAAAGCAATGCTAAGTATAATGGTCGTAACATGAGACCGGTAGAAAGCATGATGTGGAAGAACGAATTTTAATTGTCAAAAAATACGAATGCCGAAAAACGAATTTGTCTCTACAAGTTCGTTTTTTCTTTTAGGGGAGGTAGTTCTCATTTATTACTTTTGCGCCGAAGCATGTCTCAACTAATCATTTATACAGATGGCTCATCTCGGGGAAACCCCGGGCCGGGCGGGTACGGAGTAGTACTGCAATGGGGTAGTACAGTAAAAGAATTGTCGCAAGGTTATCGATTGACGACTAATAATCGGATGGAACTTCTTGCAGTGATTGTGGCGTTGGAATCATTAACGCGCCCGGGTATTGATGTGGTCATCTATACTGATTCATCTTACGTAGTTAATTCCATTGAGAAAAAATGGGTATTCGGGTGGGCTAAAAAGGGTTTTGTAGGGAAAAAGAATGCGGATCTTTGGATGCGGTTTTTGCAGATATATAAGAAGCACAATGTAAAAATGGTATGGGTGAAAGGTCATGCTAATAATGCCGGAAATAACCGCTGCGACATCCTGGCCACTATGGCAGCAGATAGTGGCAACTGGCTTGAAGATATCGGTTATGAAAGGGATGTTGCCTAGCTTATTGTAATTTTACACATCATTAATAAATACTGCAGTCATAAAAGAAGTCTGGAGTGTTGAAAACAATACAATCATCATGGAATTTTATAAATATCACGGCACAGGTAACGATTTTATTTTGCTCGATAACAGGCAGGGTAAAATTCACCTATCTAATGAACAGGTTGCAGCACTCTGCAATCGTAGATTTGGGATTGGTGCCGATGGTTTAATGTTACTAGATCATGCCGAGGGGTATGATTTCAGGATGGTTTATTACAACGCTGATGGTAGTGAAAGCACAATGTGTGGTAATGGTGGTCGTTGCATAACCGCATTTGCAAAGCACTTAGGTATAATTACAGATAAAGCCAGTTTTCTGGCAATTGATGGCGCGCATACAGCCATCATACAAACTGATGGTATGATTAGTCTGCACATGCAGAATGTATTGGATATTCAGTTGCATGATACACATGCTATCCTTAATACAGGTTCACCTCACTATGTGTCGTGGGTAAAAAATGTTGTGGATACAGATGTGTTTGGTGAAGGCTATGCCATCAGGAATAGAAGTGAATATCAGCCATCCGGTATCAATGTCAATTTTGTGCAGGTGGTAGGTGAAAATCAATTGTTAGTGCGCACATACGAGCGTGGTGTTGAAGATGAGACGCTGAGTTGTGGCACAGGTGTTACCGCATCAGCTATTGCTGCTACTGGCACCACTACAGGTATCTTTCTTACGCAAATAGAAACGCCGGGTGGCGAGTTACAGGTGTCTTTTACTAAACACACACCCGATAGTGCTGTTGATGTAATATTGATAGGTCCTGCAGTATTTGTGTTCAAAGGCGATGTGCCACTGTAATGCGTTTCTGAAATCTTATCTGATAGCTTCATTGACCTCAAAGTGGCATTGCTTGCTCATTATTTGAACAGGTAATGGTAATTGACCTATTTTAAGAATATGGGCTATCTCTTCTGCTTGTTGTTGTGTAAAGTGTGCTGCTATCTGCGTCATGCCGCTATGTATACCATCTAATACTTTAGGGCAACTATACACTTCTTCGTCATAGAGTACCGCTATATACCTGCCTTTGTTTGCATCTGTCATGGCACTCCAGTTTTTTGTACCCGGTTGATTCATTTTTAGGGTTACTGTATACTCGTTTGGGTTCATTATGTTTTTTTCACTCCATGCATCAATTATGTCGTTATTACTGACGCTTGCTGTCTCTCCTTTGGGTATTTTTATAACATAAACAACCAATATTGTGTCTTTATCTGAAGAGCGGTGTCTATTAACGATACGGGTATTTTCGGGAAGTATTTTATGTGCCGCCGGCGTATTGAAATAGCTGATTAGTCTGTTTTTCTCAGAAAATAATGCCCTACCTATTACCGGCCCGGGTAATAACTGATTACTGTCGTCTATAGATGGAAACAAAATAGTGAATAATGGGTTGTTGCTCAAAAACTGCTCGGTTTCAGGGGTAGTGAATGGTGGTGGGACAACTTTTAGCGATTTGTAAGCCGGTTGTTTGGCTAAACTGTCATTGAGTAAAAACAAATTATTAATCAGGTCTTCATTGTTGTAGACTTCATAAATGCCTAATTCTCCTTTTGTAGATAGGTAATGGACAAGTCTTGAAGAATCAGCCACACTGTCTAATGTGATTTTTATTATTCCCTTATTGGCATTCATTTTTATATCTGCATTATTTATCCCTGCTGCATTCAATCGGAAACTCATTCGTGTAGCAGTTTCCATTACTGCTCTGTCAGCTTCTTTTTTTAAACTGTTAATAACTACCTTGTTGGTAGAGTTGATTTTTATATCATATTCATTTTTTCTGACAAACAGATAGGAAAGATTTCTTTTAGGATAATTTGTGTGATAAATGGTCTCAAAAAGTTCCAGATAATCTTTTTTGCTCAATGCTCTTTGGGTATTAGTGAGCATTAAAGTATGGTTAAGCTGACTATCATTGGGGTTATTACTCATCATGCGTACCAGTGCACCAAGGTCAACTTCGAACAGTATTTGTGTTTTCCGGTTATTCGCCGCATTGACATTAATTACCCCTGAAAGCAGACATATTAATACCAGTATAGTACGTTTTATTTGTGTTTGTGTCATATATAGTGCTGTAGTATTGTCCATAATGATACAGGCAGAGCACAATATATTGAATTCTACTTTACCCTTATTGCGACATATTATGCCGGGAAAGATAAAAAATACTCCATTGCCCAGTAACTTCGCACACTAAATCAAAAAGTGTGGCGCATCGCTTTAGTTACATTCAGGCACAGCAGACCGGTTTTTTTTCAAAACTTGTCACTGACTATCTTACACATAAAGAGGGAATAAAACCTTTTTACAAATTTGAGTGGGATAGTGAAGGCTCAAATAAAGCAATTGAAGAACGTGCTAAATATCCTGTAAACAGAAAGGTATTAACTGACACACTCAGTAAACAATACGCAGGTCTTGAGCTACATCCCAAGGTTGAGCATAATCTTCGTTTACTTGAGCAGGAGAACACATTTACAGTTTGTACTGCCCACCAACCCAATCTGTTAACCGGATATTTGTATTTTGTTTACAAGATTCTACATGCGGTTAAGCTAACTGACGAGTTGAATAACAGCCACCCGGATAAAAAATTTGTTCCTGTTTACTACATGGGTAGTGAGGATAATGATTTGGAGGAACTGGGTGTCTTTAAATTCAGAGGTGAAAAATATGTTTGGGATGGCGATGGGCAAAGTGGTGCAGTGGGGCGAATGAATCCTGCCGGGCTCAAAAAAATGCTCAGTGAGTTGTTTAAACTATTTGGACCTCCGGGTAAGGATGCAGATCGTTTGCAAAACATATTTACACAAGCATACCTGAAGCATAAAACAATTGGTGCTGCTACTCAATATCTGGTCAATGAGCTGTTTGGTAAATTTGGTGTCATCGTCTTAGATCCAGATGATGCAGCTCTGAAAGCACTTTACATACCTGTTATGGAAGATGAATTGCTCCATCAAAATGCTGCACCTGTATTAGCAAAACAAATTGAGCTATTAGGACAACAATACAAAATACAAGCCCATCCTCGTGATATTAACTTGTTTTATCTGGCTGATCAATTAAGGTCTAGAATAGAAAGAGACGGAGATAAATGGGGCGTAGTTAATACTGATATACAGTGGAGCAAATCACAACTACTTGAAGAGCTGCACACACATCCTGAGCGTTTTAGCCCAAATGTTATGCTTCGTGGATTATACCAAGAAACTATTTTACCCGATGTAGCCTTTATAGGTGGGGGGGCTGAGGTAGCGTATTGGATGCAATTGAAAACACTTTTTGAACACTATAATGGCTTTTTCCCTTGCATATATTTACGTCAGTCTGTGATGATTATGAACCCCGCACAGGAAAAATTACAGAACCAACTCGACCTTTCGTTAAAAGAGCTGTTTAAAAGCGAAGAGCTACTTACTAAAGAATACGTGACGCGCAACAGTGTAGGTGATTGGGAAACCAAAGACGAAAGCGATGCATTCGACTACATCATTAAAGAAGTCAGAGCCAAAGCAATATCTATAGATAGTACATTGGGGCCTGCTGCCGATGCCGCCCTTACTCGTATGCGATATCAGCTGACTATACTGGAGAAAAAAATGCTTCGTGCAGAAAAGAAAAAAATGGAGGTTCAGTTAGACCGCCTTTCTCGTCTTAAATCCGCACTATTCCCTAACGGTAGTTTGCAGGAACGTGTTGATAATTTCTCGGAGTACTATATGGAGTATGGCGAAGTTTTTTTCGACGCTATTGTTGAAGGAATAAAACCGTTTGGTGGCGAGTTTATGGTGATTCATCACGATAAATAGCTGTGCACACTTATTGTCTCATAAGCTGTTCAAAATCTATTGTAGTGTATCGCGTTGATGTGTCGATCCTGAAATAATATGCATTAATATGGTTTACTGGTATTTTTTCAAAGCAACCCAGAAGCGTGTCCTTGCTTGATGTGTTGAACGTTTTTAGTTGCTGATCGTCTAGGCAAATAAAGGTACGTTGGGGCGTTTGCTGACTAAGTTGGGTGAGTATAATGCTTTCTACGGGTGTCCCCCAGTTCATAATAAGTTCATTATTCAGTTCTGCATCTGCATGTGTAATAATTAGTTTATTAATATTACGGTCCTTCATTTTCCTGTCTATTGTTTGCAATAGTGTTACTCTGTCTGCAAATAGCTTTGATGATATTTGGATGTTGTTTAATCGCATCACGAATATGCAAATTAATATTACCATCCCTATTTTTACCTTTAACTGAGGTAGCGTGTAATAAACAAATGGAGCACAGCAAATAATACTGAGCGGCATGTATTCACTTTCCATATAAAAGCGTAAGCTGTTCACATCCCAGTAAGTAATGCAAAGAAGTAACAGATATCCTGTTATCCCGGCAGCAGTGTAAGCAGCAAGTATATACTTTTTTTTAATTATGAGAGTGGTGATACCAGTTATAGTCAGTAATACAAGAATCTTATAGTGGGTCAGGCAGCTTTTTGCAAAGAAATGCAGTTGCTGTGATGCAAATATTGTTTTGAGCCTTTCTGGTTTTATTTGGGTCACTAATTCAATTTTACCGCTATCATAGCCATGATGAAGTCCTTGATAGAACTTCATAAATGAAAGTGTAATCAAAACGACACTGTAAATAATGGTGTCTTTTCTAGGTAAAGGTTGGCTATTGTCAATGATGTAGAAAAACCAAAGGAACAATGCAATAAGCATGACAAGGGGGTGGGTCCAAATTGCCAGTGCAAATAAAATTACGAATACAGGAAGTGTGATGGCTAGTTGTCGTTTTTTGATACTCATGTAATGAGTGACTGCAAACGCTAAGAACAACCAGGTAATTCCCTGGTGCACTTCATTGTTGGTCCAGTAATAGGTATCTGACACAAACAAGATAAGATAAAAAGAAAGTAGTATGCTTAGGTCATAACGTTTGTAACGATATGTAAATAACAGTCCTGCAGTGAGAAAGAATATATTAAAACTTACAGAATAGAGTAGGGTTAGTGTTTTTAGTGATAAATGCAGTTGCACTCCTATGTATGGAAATAACTGTGTAATAAATGAGCCATAACGTTTTTCAGCTATTTGTAATTTGCCTTCATTAATAATCCTGAACAGTACGTGAGGCGCATCAGAAAACAGCATTCGTTCTTTGTAAAAAATAAACGATCCACATAGTAACACGAGCAAGCTGCAAATTGCTACAACTGCGTATTTTTTATATTCATTCCCTTGTTGCCTGTCTAAAAAATCACTTACGCTCACGGCGATAAATTTAGTCTATATCTTTAAAATTTTTCTCTCAAAAGTTATTTATCTTTGACACGCATACTAAGTCTAATTTTATTAGTTTATGCATGTATATTATTTGTTAATTAATGTGGCTTGGTTATCCGGGCCTGATATAAATTTTTAAAGCGAAAATGACCTCAAAATTCAAATTATTAGTAGTTTCTGCACTTTCGGTTATTTGTGTTTCTAACTCCGTAAATGCACAGGTTTTTGAAGATGATCTGAAAAAATTTAGTAACAATTATTTTGAAGCCGGTGCTAAATTAGGTGCTAATTATCAACAACTGTCCGGTAACCCATTCACCACTACTTACAACCCCGGTGCAATTGCAGGTGCGTATATCAAGAAAAGAGGTGAGATTTTGGGATTACAATTAGAATTGAACCTTACAACAGCAAAATACAGTACGGAATATGCTGTTTACCACAAGTTTGAACCATCTCGTGTAAAATATAGTGACACTACTACTAAGGCTGACTTTAATTCTATTTATGCGAATATTCCGTTGATAATTGAAGTTAGACCGGGTAGGCATTTTGCGTTTCAGTTTGGTGCTCAGTATAGTTATTTGCTTTCTAATACAGAAAGTAATGGCGTGTTTACTAAAAGATATGGTACTGAGGAAATATTAAATAAGACTAGTGTATCTGTATTAACCGGTTTTGAATTAGACATCTGCAAAGATTTTAGATTGGGCGCAAGATACACTATGGGCTTTTCAGATATGAATGCAGGTAAGTATGTACCGCTTAACGATAAGTGGCAGAACAACAGCTTGCAAGTATGTTTGATATACCGTTTCAAAAAATTTGGTATTAAAATATAATCAGGCATAATTTTTGCGCAATTGTCATAAAACAGCACCTTATGAAAAGAGTAATATTATCTGCCATAACAGCTATTTGTTTATTGGCTAACGGAGCTCAGGCACAGCAAGTTACCCCTGTAAAATGTGATGTTGGTGTAAAATTGGGTGCTAATTTTGCTCAGTTAGGTGGTGATCATTGGGAACAATCATATCAGCCGGGAATTCTTGCAGGTGCAATTGTTGGTGTGCGCAAACATAAAATAGGACTTCAGGTAGAATTTTTATTGAACACAGCTCATTATACAACTAAAGATCTTGTTGATTCAGTTCGTAAAGGTGATTTCAGGGCAACTTACTTCGATATTCCAGTAATGTTAGAATACCGGGTTCTGGGGTCTAAAGCTCTTCCTAAAGTTTGGTTGATGGGTGGGGTACAGTTTAGTAATCTGATGTCTATTAAAAGTTTGAATGATTATGCCGGAGATGTTAAGAGTACTTTTAATTCAGGTAACGTTGCCGGTGTATTAGGGCTTGAGGTGAGGTATATGAAGTTTACCTTAGGTGGTCGCTATCTCTTAGGGTTCACAAATGTGAATAACGAAGACGTGAGCACTATCAAACAGTCGTGGAGCAGCCGCTCGGGACAAGTGTATTTAGGATTTAGATTTATATAAAGCAATATATAGCACAAAAATAATAGCCGATCGGTAATTCCAATCGGCTATTGTTTTTTATAAGTGTTGAATATTATTGTGATATGGTGGGAGGGGTAAACATGTGGTTGGGACAACCATATCGTTTAGTAGGTGTGCACGATGCCATCACCACGATAGTAAGTATTACGGTTACTACAGGTATCAGGCGGTGAAATTTACTTGTTGTCTGCATACATTAAAATTATGAATAGTAAAAACGTCAATTAACTTTGTACGAAGTTAGCAAAAAAATATGAAAAACATCCATTTTATAGCCATAGGTGGAGCAATTATGCACCAGCTTGCTCTGGCCCTTCATAGGCAGGGATATATCATTACAGGTAGCGACGATGAGATCAATGATCCGGCCAAAAGTAATTTGGCTGCAGCAGGTCTTTTACCGGAGGCTTTCGGTTGGTTTCCTGAAAAAATCAATAGTACAGTAGACGGTGTTGTATTAGGTATGCATGCTCGTGCAGATA
This sequence comes from Chitinophagaceae bacterium, assembly GCA_947454715.1. GTDB lineage: Bacteria > Bacteroidota > Bacteroidia > Chitinophagales > Chitinophagaceae > Flavipsychrobacter. Next base: position 27,092 of record CANGMZ010000019.1, on the reverse strand, counting down.
ACCCTGAGTTGATTGCTGCTAAAAAAGCAGGTATTCCTATTTACTCTTTCCCGCAATATGTATATGAAGTGAGTAAACATAAAAAGAGAGTTGTAGTTGCAGGTAGCCATGGAAAAACCACCATCACATCTATGATTATGCATATCCTGAAACATCAAGGCATTGACTTTGATTATCTGGTGGGTGCTAAGGTAGCTGGTTTTGATTCATCGGTAAAGCTTACAGATGCTCCCGTAATCATATTAGAGGGCGATGAATATCCTGCTTCACCAGAAGAGCGTAGACCAAAGATATTTTTCTACCATCCGCACATTAGCGTTTTGAGTGGCATCGCATGGGATCACATTAATGTATTCCCTACTTATGAAAACTACTTTAGCCAGTTTCAGCAATACCTCAGCGGAATGGATAGTGAGGTAAAACTGTTTTATAATAATGAAGATGCTGAGGTGCAGCGTGTAGTGGAGACATCAGGTACGCATGTTCAGGCTGTGCCTTATGAAACCCCTCCATTCCATTATGAAGATGGCACTCCGGTAATGGATACAAAGTCGGGTCCGGTAAGGGTGTCTGTTTTTGGTCGCCACAATCTGCTTAATATGCAGGCAGCAATTAACGTATGCATGGAATTGGGCATTTCAGAAGTCGATTGTTACCGGGCTATTGCTTCTTTCACTGGTGCTGCGAGAAGATTAGAAAAAGTAAAGGAAGAAAAGAACTTATTGGTATATCGTGATTTTGCACATGCTCCCAGTAAGCTACGGGCTACCCTTAATGCCGTAAGGGAAGCTTATTCAGATCATTACCTTGTTGCTTGTTTTGAATTGCATACTTTCAGCAGCCTGAATGAAAAATTTCTCAGTGAATATGCGCATAGCATGGATGCTGCAGACGAGGGAGTGGTATATTTCAGCCACCATGCATTGGAGTTGAAAGGATTACCCACACTCGAAAAAGGTATAGTTAAAGATTATTTCAGAAGGGACGATATTACCGTTATTGATAACAAAGAAGAGTTGCAAAATAGTGTGGTTGCAATGATTAGCAATAAAGAAAAGCCGGTGTTCCTTCTGCTTATGAGTTCAGGAACATTCGATGGAATTGATTGGAATAGCGTAAGTTCGCAGTAGATTTTATAATAAGTATATGTCAAAGCTTTCATTAAAAAGGCCAATAGTATTTTTTGACCTGGAAACAACCGGTACTGACAACGTGCGGGACAGGATTGTTGAATTGGCTTTTATTAAGCTTTTGCCCGATGGCACTAAAGAAAAATACGTAAAGAGAATAAACCCTGGCATGCCAATTCCGGCAGAATCGTCTGCTATACATGGTATTACAGACGAAGATGTAAAGAATTGCCCGCAATTCAAACAGATTGCTCACGAGTTATTTGATTGGATCAAAGGTTGCGATATGGGTGGCTATAATTCCAGCAAATTCGATGTCCCTTTGCTTGCAGAAGAGTTTCTGCGTGCAGGCGTAAATGTAGATTTCACTGAGCGGAATATGGTAGATGTGCAGCAGATATTCTTTAAAATGGAAGCCCGTACACTTAGTGCAGCGTATAGTTTCTATTGTAATAAGAACATGGAGCATGCACATAATGCGGAAGCTGATATCATGGCTACAATAGAGGTGCTTGAAGCGCAGCTCGACAGGTATGATGGCATTGCTTCTGACGTGCCCGGATTACATAAGTTTACCAATACAGATGAGTACGTAGACTATGCCCGCAGGCTGATTATGAAAGATGGCCAACCCGTTTTCAACTTTGGAAAGTACAAGGGAAGAAAAGTGGAAGAAGTTTTTACAAGTGAACCACAGTATTATGATTGGATGATGCAGGCAGATTTTGCACTCCATACTAAGCAGAAAATATCTGAGATTCTCAATAAAATGAAATTAAAAAAGACCGGATTTAAAGGTTAATAAATTTTATTAACATCTTTTTGCATTTTAAATTGCAGTTAATCCACCACATTATTATTATTTTGCCGTTTCCAATAGAAAAAAATTCTTGAAAAAACTTGTCATAATACCGACCTATAACGAAAAAGAAAACATCGAAAAAATCATTCGGAAGGTGTTTTCTTTGTCTGGTAACTTTCATTTGCTCATCGTTGATGATGGCTCTCCCGATGGCACTGGTGCCATTATCAAGGGCTTGCAGCAAGAGTTTGGCGAAAGACTTAACCTACTCGAACGTAAAGGAAAGCTTGGCTTAGGTACTGCATACATTGCAGGCTTCAAGTGGGCTTTACAGCATGATTATGACTACATTTTTGAGATGGATGCCGATTTTTCTCATAAGCCTGATGATTTGGAGCGACTTTACGAGGCATGCACCCACGGTGCAGATGTTGTAGTAGGGTCAAGATATACAAAGGGGGGTAAGGTAGTTAACTGGCCTATGGACAGAATTCTTATTTCTAAAGGAGGTGCACTTTATACAAAATTAATCACATGGATGCCTGTTAGTGATCCTACTGCAGGTTTCGTTTGTTACAGTCGTAAAGTGTTAAGCACTATTCCGCTTGATGAAGTGCATTTTATTGGGTATGCATTTCAGATAGAAATGAAATACCGTGCATGGAAACTGGGTTTCAAAATAGCTGAAGTGCCAATCACATTTGAAGATCGCAAAGAGGGTGTTTCTAAAATGAGTGGGAATATTATTAAAGAAGCAATGTATGGTGTTTGGAAGATGAGAAGATTCTAGTTCTCTTGCTAACTGATATTTTAAAGACCTCGGCTATGCCGGGGTCTTTTGATTTTGGTGAAAAGCACTCAATTAAAACGGAACGCACGGCATTTATTCAATTTACTATCAACACTATACTTTTTATTTATTGCCCAATCAGAATATTACATAGCCTTGGTGATAGCAGCTACTCTAATTTTGTGCTACAATTTTAAAAACAAAAAACTTTAAAATATTATGTCACAAAATCATTCAACTCTGTTCAGCTCATTCAAATTGGGCAATATCACATTAAAGAACAGAATAGTTATGGCGCCTATGACCAGGAGTCGTGCAATAGGTAATACGCCAAATGAACTTATGGTTCAGCATTACAGCGATAGAGCAAGTGCTGGTTTAATTATTACAGAAGGTACATCACCTAGTATTAATGGATTAGGTTATGCGCGTATCCCGGGTATGTATAGCAATGAACAGATAGCTGGCTGGAAGGCGGTTACGGATGCTGTTCATGCAAAAGATGGTAAAATATTTATCCAGTTGATGCATACAGGTCGTGTTTCTCATCCACTAAATATGCCTGAAGGCGGTAAAGTGGTGGGTGCATCAGCTATAGCTGCCGTTGGCGATTCTTGGACAGATAGTCAGGGTATGCAGCCAATGCCTGCTCCCGAAGAAATACCTACTGCTGAAATTGCAAATGTTATTGCAGAATATGTACACAGTGCAAAATCAGCCATAGAAGCAGGTTTTGATGGTGTTGAACTTCATGCTGCTAACGGATACTTGCCAATGCAGTTTCTGAGCCCTGCATCTAATCATCGTACCGACAATTATGGTGGTAACTACGAAAACCGCAATCGTTTTGTATTAGAACTGGCAGAAGCGGTTGTCGCGGCTATCGGTAAAGATAGAGTTGGTATTCGTTTGTCTCCATTCAATCCATTTAATGGAATGGGTTCTGACGAGCATGAAACAGCACAATACACTGCATTAGTAGAAGGATTGAAAAAAGTAGGTTTAGTATATGTTCACTTCCTCACATTTGCTATGCAGCCTGCATTTGTAGATGATTTACACAAAGTATTTGGAGGTACATTCATCTTGAATGGTGGTTACACTGCAGATCGTGCTGAAGCTGACCTTACATCAGGTAGAGCAGAGTTAATCTCATTTGGTAGTTCATATATTGCAAACCCAGATCTCGTTGACCGTCTGAAAACCGGTGCAGAACTGGCCGCTCCGGATCAGGCAACTTTCTATACGCCCGGTGCTGAAGGTTACAATACCTATCCTGCATTGGCATAATATATTTAAGACACTAAAGGGAGGTATATGTGTAAGTGACTTGTAATGTAGTAATTATTTCCTGATAGACAAACGTACTTTAAGTGCGTATGATTAAGCCCCGCCCTCAAAAGGTGGGGCTTGTTGTTATTTATTTCTCAGATACACTATTATTGTAGAAACTATAGGGAGATGGGGTACGATTTGCACATTACCAGAAAAGAATATTGGTTTGATGAGGATAAAGACAAGGAAATTTCACTTGAGGAATGGCAGCAAATTGTTGCTGAAGATAATGATTTGATAGTTGATGAAATCAATACCGCAGACTATGATATTGTCTATGTTGGACATGATTTAAGAGGTGTAAAGGGTAATCACGCCTGTTTTTGGTATAACGAGGGAAATATAGAAGCAAAAAATCCTGATGAAGTGGTAATTACTAAAATGGTTAAAATAGCCACATTGCTCAATGCCAAAGTGCAGGGAGATGATGGAGAGCTGTATTGATTTCTGCTAATTGCCAATATCATAGATTTACGAAGCACAGGTTTGTGTTGATATTGCAGAAAGCCTGATTATTATCATCTACCTTAAGGTGAAATATCCTTGTTAAACCCCAACACTTGTTTTATATTTATGTTGTTCAATCTTTTAAAGAATTGAATAAATGGGTGTGTTCATAGAAAACGCCCTCGAGAATATTTTAATAATTACCCAATGACATTAGATACACCACGTTATAAAGAATTGCAGCAAGAGCTTGCGGCTCAAACTGATGAAAAAGGTCGCATTGACACGCTGTTGAGTATAGCAGTAGAAGTTAGAAATTTTGATGTTGATGAAGCCATGAAGATGGCCGATGATATTATTCAACGTGCCAGAGCCATATCATACATTAGTGCTGTTGGTCATGGGCTCAAAATGAAAGGGTCATGCCATTGGTTGAAAGGGGAGTATGAAGCGGGTCTTGATGCGCTGAATGAGGGAATGAAGATTGCGGTAAAAATAAAAGATAAGCGTATGCAAGCGCGTATCTTTTATTACATGGGTAATATTTATCGAGATCAAGGTGATTTGGCTAATGTATTAACTCACTTTGAGCGAGCATTGACCATATATGAGGAATTGGGTGATGAGTATTCGCAGTCTATAATACTTACCAGTATCTCAAATTTGTTATACGATCTTAATGATTATGACAGTGCTTTGGAATATGCGCTGAAGTGTCTGCCGATTTTTGAACGAGCTAAAAGTGTCAATAGCCTTACTAATATCTATAATACTTTAGGTAATATTTACTTCAAGAAGGAACAATTTGGTGAAGCACTGCATTATTTTCAGGAGAATATAGAATTGTCTGAATTCGACTCTCTGACTTATATTATGGCCGAAAGTGGATTGGGTAAGGTATACTACAAAATGCAGAATTTTGATGAGGCGAAAAAGTACTTGTCCAATGCATTGCGGGTAGCCCAGCAACTAGGTAATGTGGAGGTGCAAATTATATGCGAATTCTATCTTGGGCGTATGTATATGGACGATGGCTCTTACCGCAAATCGTCAGAATGCCTCACGCGCGCCTATGAAATGGCACATGAATACAATCGTCGTCACGACCTCATGAGTGTTCATGAAATGCTATCTGCACTTTATGATGCTATGGGGGATATTCCAAAGGCTTTCCACCACCTAAAATCATTTGAACAGTTAAAAGAAGAAATATTTAAGCAGAAGATTATCAACGAACTCCGTAACCTTCAGGTGCGACAGCAGATCGAATTAGCACAAAAAGAAAAGGAAGTAGCAGAACGTACCGCATTTCTGAAACACCAGTTCATGGCAAATATGAGTCATGAGATAAGGACGCCCATGAACGCAATTGTGGGTATGACCAGATTATTGCTTTCTAAAGGCCCTAAGCCTGATCAGTTAAAATACCTCAATGCAATTCAATTGTCGGCTGATAATTTGTTGGTGATTATCAATGATATCCTCGATTTGTCTAAAATAGAAGCAGGTAAAATTGTGATTGAGCATACCGATTTTACATTAAAAGAGGTGCTGCAAAGTGTAAGGGATATGTTGATGCTCAAAGCAGAGGAAAAGCATATTGAATTACGGATTACTACTGATAGTCAAATACCTAACAGGCTCATTGGTGATCCTACCCGTCTTAATCAGGTGCTCATAAATCTTGCCGGAAATGCAGTCAAATTCACAGAGCATGGATATGTAGAGATTAAGACAAGTTTGGTAAAGAAAGCCAGCAAACTCTGGATTCAGTTCGATATCATTGATACAGGTATCGGTATCTCATCTGATTATGTAGATAAAGTATTTGATAGCTTTACCCAGGCAGGTAGCGATGTAGCTCGTAAGTATGGCGGTACCGGGTTAGGGCTTACCATTTCACGACAGTTAGTCACCCTTATGAATGGTGATATATCTGTAAAAAGCGAGTTGCAGAAAGGTACAGTTTTTACGGTTGTTATTCCTTTTGAAGAAGCACTTGTTCAGGATAGCGAAGAGAAAGATTGCTTGCTCGATAATGTTGCAATGAGTAGATTGAATAATTTAAAAGTCTTGCTTGTTGAGGATAATGATTTCAATCGCATGGTTGCAGAAGATACATTGAAAGAGATTATTCCATCAATGGCATTAGATATTGCAATAAATGGCGAAGATGCCATTAACAGATTAAAAGATGATATTTACGATATCGTGCTTATGGACATACAAATGCCGGTAATGGATGGTCTAACAGCTACTAAATTCATTCGCTCTAAGATGGAAGAGCCTGCACGCAGTGTGAAGATTATAGCAATGACGGCAAATGTACTACAAGAAGATGTGCAGCAATATTTTGACGCCGGTATGGATGCTTATGTCTCCAAACCATTTCATGTAGATGAATTGCTCCTCAAAATGCATGAGGCTATGGGTAATACAGCACCACATAAAAATGATAAAAAGGAAGAGGTGCCTAAAGAAAGACAATTACCGGAGCATGTAACCGACAGGTTGTTTTTAAAGCAATTTACCGGCGGGAATCCTGAAAAAATGCAAAAATATATAAATATGTTTTTGGAGAATGCACCTAAGTTATTAGTGAGTTTGGAGAATGCTATGAATGCAAAAGACTACCCATCGGTAAAAATTGCAGCACATTCTTTAAAACCACAATTGTCTTATATGGGGGTTAAAGAGGAGGTAAGCCATATATTTCTGATAGAGCAGGCCGCAGGTTCAGAAGCACATTACGATGGTCTGCCACAGCAGATTACTATGTTAAAAAGAGTCTGCTTAAAAGCATTTGAAGAGTTAAAAAATATAGAATAGAAAAATATTTTGAGCCGATAATAAGGCATATTATTTTTGGATGATTACTTTTGTACATTAACGTTGAACATCACACTTATGGCAGTAGAACAAAGTACGCAATACATTTTCCTCGTAGACGACGAGCCTATTCAAAACGAAATGCTGAAAGATTATCTTTCTGACCGATTTGAATACAAGATCAAAACCTATGATAGTGGAGAAGGTGCTATAAAAGATATACAGCTCAATCCGCAGATTATAGTGTTGGATTATCACCTAAATGCGCATTTACCAAATGCTCAGAATGGAGTAGAGGTATTGAAGATGATTATGGAGATGCAGCCTACGGCAAAAGTAATCATGCTTTCCGGTCAGGATAAGATTGATGTTGCTGTTGATAGCATGAAGTATGGTGCTTACGACTACGTGATTAAAGGCGAAACTGCTTTTGCTCGTATGGAGAACATTATCAATAATATTGATGAGCTTACAAATATTAAGGCCGCTAACAAAACGTATAAAGCAATAATTATGGCATTAATTGTTGGTCTTGTGTTTATTATCATGCTTTCTTTCTTTATGGTAATGCGTTTGCGCTAATCGTTTTTAGTACTGTTTAGTTTATATTCAGTGCTTTATATAATGTTAAGAATATTAAACAACCGGGAGTCATGAAAAAAATAATGAGCCTTTTAATGGCTGTGTCCATAGGTGTAGTTTCCGCTGATGCGCAGACTCAGGTAAAAACTATCACCAAGACCACAAAAGCTACTACTCAGAAAACAGTAACTACTACTCCTAAGGCAGTAACTACTAACACAAACACTACGAAAACTGTTGTGACTGCATCTGGTGCAAAAAAAGATACGCTTGTTATTAAAAAGCATATTGTAAAGCGTCATAAAAGAGCTGCAGTTGCGTCGCAGAAAGAGGAAACAATAGAGTTGGCTAATAGCGACGGACCTACTGTAATTGAAGTAAAAAACGGAGATATGTTCGTTAATGGCGACCTTATATCTAAGGCAGGAGATGCTAAAAAGGTAGATCGTAGGGTTGTTATTAATACCAAAGAGCAGAAGGACGAGAAAGAAGTGAAGCGTGAACCTATTGTTGATGACGATTATGTAGATCATTCTCGCAGAACAGTATTGGGTGTGTTGACAGATCAGTATGGCGATTACGATGGTGCGCATATTGGTACCGTTATTCGCAACAGCCCTGCTGATGAGGCAGGACTACTTCCGGGTGATCTTATTATTAAAATCAATGGTCGCGAAATCAGAGATTCAAGAGATTTGATCAGTGCCATTAATGATCATGATGGTGGTGAAAGAATAATGATTACTTACGATAGACGTGGCCGCATTTTACATGCAGAGGCCGAATTGGCAGAAACTAGTATAGGTCGCAGACATCAGGCTTATGAATATACAATTCCCGATTTGCATGGTAATCGTCGTGTACCCGGTCCATTCTTAAATGCATATACCTATAATACTGTAGACAATTATTTCGATTACACCCCTCAAATGGGTATTACTGCAGAAGGTGCTAAAAATGGCAGAGGAGTAGCAATCTTAGATGTGAAGCCAAAGTCACCTGCAGATTATGCCGGCTTGCAAAATGGCGATGTACTAATTCGTTTAGATCATTTACGTGTATCAACTGTTGCTGATATTCAGGATATTTTAGATGATACATGGCCTAATCAGAAAATTGCAGTAGAGTTTAAAAGAGATGGTATGCTGATGTACACATATATTCGTTTCACAAAGGAGAAGACAAGAAAAGAATTGTAATCTAATTCAATAATATTCAGAGAGCGCAAAGAATGCTTTGCGCTCTTTTATTTTAAATAAATTTACACTTTACTCAACAGTATGAATATTCTTTCCAACAAAACATATCGTAATTGGTTATTGCTGGGCCTTTTGGTGCAGGTGATTACTGCATGGTTTAGTGTTGGGTATTTTCATCCCGATGAGCATTTTCAGATACTTGAATTTTACAATTACAAACGTGGGTTATCTCCCGTTGCAGATTTGCCTTGGGAGTTTACTGCTCAGTGCAGAACTGCGCTGCAACCTTTTATCGTTTATTGGTTTTCACGCATTGCAGAGTTGGTAGGTGTGACTAGTCCATTTACATTGGCTTTTTTGCTGAGGCTAAGCATGGGTGTGCTTACTTGGTTTACTACTTGTAGGTTAATCATGTTGCTTACGCCCGGTTTTAAATCGCCCATCACCGCTAAGTTATTCGTCGCAGTCAGCATGTACTTGTGGTTTGTCCCTTATATAGGTGTCCGTTTTTCCGCAGAAACCATAGCGGCTAATTTCTTTTTTCTGGCTATATCTATGATGTTACAGATAAAAGAGTTGGCAGGGACAAAGCGATTACTATTTCTGTTTTTATCTGGTTTGCTGTTAGGGTTCACATTATTCCTTCGGTTGCAAATGGGTTTTGCATTTCTTGGTTTAGCTGTGTGGGTTTTATTTGTGAGTAAGTGGTCATTTAGAGACTGGTTTCTGTTGGCATTCTTTGCAGTAATTGCTATGGGCTTGTCAGTTGTTGTTGATCATTGGTTTTATGGTAATTGGGTACTTACTCCGCTCAACTATTTCAATGTCAATATTATCCAACATGTAGCAGCTAAGTTTGGTGTAGACCCTTGGTGGTACTATTTTGTACTGTTTATAAAACTAGGTATTGCACCTATTAGTGTGCCATTGCTTGTTTTATTTTTGATAGGTGTTTGGAAAAAAACACTCAATTTATTCACACTGGTTAGTATCACATTTTGTGTAGGGCATTTTCTTATTGGTCATAAAGAGATGCGGTTTTTATTCCCTGCATCTTATGCGTTTATATATGTTGCTTGCTTGGGGCTAGACTATTTATGCTCAATCTATACCATTAAAAAAGGATATAAAATTGTGTTTAAGGTACTTGCAGGCGTCAATATAGCAGTGCTTGTATTTAAGATGTTTACTCCTGCTGAAGAAGTAATGAAATATTATGAGTTCATTTATAATTATGCCAATCTGCAACCGACTACAATAGTTTCATTTGATAAGTCACCTTTTAAGATGGATGTCATTGAGACTAATTTTTACAAGCCTAAAAATATAAATATCCAGGTCTTGCATCAGCCTGCAGAATTAGCAGAAGTGTTTAAAAATAATATAGCCGGTAAACCCATAATATATCTGAGCAATAATATTATACCGCCAAAGGAGTTGGATGGGTATCGTATAGAACGTATTTACTGTCAATTTCCTGATTGGGTGCTAAAGGTAAATGTTAACCACTGGCAGGAACGTTCTTATATCTGGGCGGTGTTTAGAGTTTACCCAAAGTAAAAAGCCCTGCAATTGCGGAGCTTTTAAGTCTAAAATATATGCCGATCGTTATTTTCTAATTGTAAAAGAAAATTCTGTGCCAATGTTATTTTGTGTTTCAACATTGATATTGCCATGGAGTTTCTTTATCAATCTTTTTACAATTGAAAGCCCTATACCTGTGCCACTGTTAGTGCTGATTTTTACAGTTTTGAACAAATCAAAGATAGAGTCCAGATTATCTTTGGGTATACCAGGTCCATTGTCTGAAATAGTAAAATAATAATGAGTTTCAGTTTCTGAATAGTCTACGTTAATCTTTCCTTCAGCTTTGTCATTATACTTAATCGCGTTGTTGATAAGGTTAAGTAATATCTGCTTTACTGCCACTCTTGAACCATTTATTACCATATCCTGTTTGGGATAATTGACTGTAATGTGCGCCGCGGGGTTGAGCAACTTTACAATTGAGGCAAGTAACTCCTGAATACTAAATGCTTCTTTACGGGTGATAATTACCTGTGTAGATTTTGAGTATTCAAGTATAGCGTCGATTAGCTTAGTCAATTGAAGGGATGAGGTTTTTATATGTTTCAAATATTCAAAACCATCTTCAGATATATTTTGACCATTCTCGTCAATAAAGAAATCAATTAATGAAGTGATATTATGCAGTGGGCTTCTCAGGTCATGAGCTGCTATTGCGGCAAACTGCTCAATATCATTATAGTTATTGATGAGTTCGTCATAGGTTAGTGATAACTGACTGTTTTTTCTCCTCAATTCCAATTGGCACATCACCTGATGGCTGAGTGCACGAAGCGCATTTATTTGTTGCTCATTAAGTATTTTCGGTTGATTATCTATAACGCATAACGTACCTAAAGCATTCCCTTCAGGTGTTACCAATGGTATACCTGCATAGAAGATAATGTTTGGATGTGCAGTTACCAGCGGATTATCATGAAAACGTTGATCTAATCTACTGTCTTCTACAATAAATGCATTATCAGGCGTATTGATGGCATGACCACAAAATGCAATATCTCTTGGCGTTTGCCGTACATCAAGACCGTGGTGTGATTTAAACCATTGACGGTGATCATCAATGAGTGACACTAAAGATATGGGTGTGCCACATATTTGTGATGCCAGCATAGTAATATCATCAAAATCATTTTCAGGAATAGTATCCATGATCATGTAGTCTTTCAGATTAGAAAGACGTTGTGCTTCATTTTGGGGTACCAGCGGGTATATCATATAACTATGTAGTCTTACAAATGTAACCTTAGTTTTTTGTAATTATCAATATTACGATCCCTCCCTGTTTTGTAGATTCTTAGTTAATTCTTGCTTTGCTTTTGTTTTGAAATCTTTTGTTTACTTTCTATTTCATTTTTATTCTCTTTTATAGTTATTGTTTATATTTTTGCATTTAAATTTAAACAGATTAAGATGAGTAGATTGCTATTTTTTATAGTCTCATTGCTATTTTCCATAACTACAATAGCCCAAACAGGTAAAATAAGTGGTGTAGTTAGAGATAAAAAGACAGAATCTATAATAAGAGATGTAGCAGTAATTTTAGATGGGACAAGTTTTGGGGCAACATCTGATAGTAATGGACGTTTTGTAATGAAAGATATTCCGGCCGGGTCCTACAATTTGTCCGCTTTACTGTTAGGTTACGATGCGGCTATGCTATATAATATTGTTGTTTCTTCAGGTAATGAGCAGGTAGTACTGGTAGAGCTTGAAAAAAGCCAACCAAAAACATTGAACGAGGTAGTGATTCGCAAAAATCCATTTACTCGTAATGCAGAGACGCCTCTTTCTATTCAAAGCCTTTCAGCGCAAGAGATTAAAAGTAATCCAGGAGGTAATTTCGACGTGTCTCGCGTTATTCAGGCATTTCCGGGTGTTGGTGGTACTTCAGGTTCCGTAGGTGGTTACCGTAATGATTTAATTATTCGAGGTGGTGCGCCAAATGAAAATATCTATTATCTCGATGGAATAGAAGTGCCGGTTATCAATCACTTCGCTACTCAGGGTAGTGCAGGTGGCCCTACAGGTATCATTAATATTTCTTTTATTCAGGATGTAAATCTATATACCAGTGCTTTCCCTGCTAAATATGACAATCCTTTGTCGGGTGTATTGCAGATGAAAATGAAAGAGGCAAACCCCGATAAAGTACAGCATAATGTACGCCTGAGTGCTACAGAGCTTGCCTATTCAGTTGATGGCCCTATCAATGATAAAATCTCTTTTCAGGCATCAGCACGCAGATCATATTTACAATTCCTGTTTCAGGCATTACAAATCCCTATTCAGCCTTCTTACTGGGATTTTCAATACAAAGTCAACTATAAAATCAGTAAAAATCTAAGCTTTTATACGCTTGCAATTGGTGCTATAGATAAATTTAGTTTCCTTACGCCTAATAATCTTACTCCTGAGAATGTATACATATTGCATTCTAATCCATTAATAAAACAATGGAGTTACACTAATGGTTATGGATTAAAGAAACTTGTCGATAAAGGCTTCTGGAATTTAACTTTCAGTAGGAACATGCTCAACAATCAATTAGATAAATATCTCGATAACCAGAACCCTGTTGAAGCAGACCGCACTTTAAAGATTCATTCTACAGAAGCTGAAACGAAGTTGAGGTTTGAAATGAATAAATTTCTCGGAAAGTGGAGCTATAGCTATGGTGCTATGGTGCAGGCAGATGATTACAAAAATGAACTGTATCTCAAATACAGAGATGCTGTTACAGATAGTAATGGCAATGTTTTGCAACCGGCAATCACTATTAAAAGTAATACAGGTATCAATTTCATAAAGTATGGCGCATTCGGTCAGGTCGCTCGCACTTTCTTAGATCGTAAGCTTAATCTTTCTTTAGGTGTGCGCATAGATGGTAATACCTTTATGGCCAATGGTAATAATGTATTCAAGCAATTTTCACCTCGCCTTTCAGGTTCATATACGATCTCTAATAACTTAAAATTCAATGCTTCAATTGGTCGCTATTTTAAAATACCTACCTATACTATATTGGGTTATACAGATACTACAGGCAAATATGTAAACAAATCGGCATCATACATTCAGTGTGATCATTATGTTGCAGGGTTTGAAGTATTACCAGAGTGGCAGGGCGCTCGTTTTACGCTTGAAGGATTTTATAAAGCTTATAGCGGATATCCTGTTTCAAGACTTGATGGCATTTCATTGGCCAATAAGGGAGGGGATTTCAATGTGCTGGGCAATGAACCAATTTCTTCTGATGGTAAGGGACGTAGCTACGGTATGGAATTCCAGTTTCAGCAAAAACTTACACGAAATTTCTTTGTAATACTGTCTTATACGTTATACAAGAGCGAGTTCACAAACAGCAATAATAAATATGTGCCCGCATCATGGGATAATGGTAATTTGTTGTCATTTATTGGTGGTTACAAATTCAAACGTAATATTGAACTAGGCATTAAATTCCGTTATCAGGGTGGTGCTCCTTATTCTCCGTTTGATATGACTGCATCTCAGGCAAATTACACTACATTAGGTACTGGGATAACAGATTATTCCCAATTTAATACACTCAGACTAAAATCATTTAATTCAATGGATATTCGTCTGGATAAAAAATGGAATAAGAAAAAATGGACTTTCGACTTATATATGGACATAACTAATGCTTATGCCAGCAAGCAACCCGCTGCCCCAAGCTATACCTTCAAAAGAACTACTGACAATAAAGATTTCCTGACAACTGACGGTAAGCCATTAAAGGCAGATGGTAGTAATGGTATTCCGCTAATACTTGATAACAGTAGTGCCGTCCTTATACCTACATTAGGATTTATAATAGAGTTTTAATCGATATCAGCTTTTTTTACATTATTTTTGTTCTATTGAACAGGATAATTGCCATATCGTTTTTGATAATGTATCTGTTTTCAACAACTGAGTTACATCAGTTGTTGAAGATGCCGATGCTTGCGCAACACTTTCAAGAGCATAAGGAGCGTAATACAGAACTTACATTTGTAGACTTTCTTTATATGCATTATTCTCAGCCCGATGATCATGATGCAGATAGTGATAAGGATCAAAAACTACCTTTTAAAACACATGATAATTGCATTTCTTTTTTAACTGCAGTTTACATTGCTCCTGCTCCCATTCACGAATTTATTTCCAAAGAAAAGCAAACGTATTTTTTTGAAAAGCAATCACATTTTCAGAAGAATATTTGCCTGACATCTTCTTTCCTGTCTAATATTTGGCAGCCTCCCAAATCTTGTTAATGATCTGTTGAATCTATCTGATATTCGGGATGCTCCCTTATATCATTATGTGTTTGCACGAACCTCGTGCCTATCATCTCATTAATGCTTAATATATTTAATTTATGTTGAATGCGATTATTGGGTTTGCCATAAAAAACAAACTTATTATCGGGCTTTTTATCATTGCTCTTATTGTATATGGAAGCTACGAATTTACCCGCTTACCTATTGATGCAGTACCTGACATTACTAATAATCAGGTGCAGGTAATCACTGTAGCACCTTCTTTTGGTGCTACAGACATTGAACGGCTCATCACTTTCCCTATAGAGCAGGCAAATAATAATATCTCCGGGCTCAAAGAAATCAGGAGTTTTTCCCGTTTTGGTCTCTCATTAGTTACCATCGTTTTTGATGATGCTACAGATATTTACTGGGCCAGGCAGCAAGTTGCTGAACGGCTACAGCAAGTACAGTCAGAGATACCGCAGGGTATAGGTGTGCCTCAAATGGGGCCGGTCACCACAGGGCTAGGTGAAATATACCAATATGTGGTAAGGCCTAAACAAGGCTATGAAAAGAAATACACAGAAACTGATTTGCGTACTATACAAGACTGGATTGTGCGCCGCCAATTATTAGGTGTAAAAGGTGTTGCAGAAATCAGCAGTTTTGGTGGTAAACTCAAACAATACTCTATAGAGATAGACCCTAATAAATTATTGTCTCATAATATAACCATCAGTGATGTTTTCAAAGCACTGGAAAACAATAACCAGAACACCGGTGGTGCATATATAGAAAAAGGGCCAACAGTTCTGTATATAAGAAGTGAAGGATTAGTTGGGAGTATCGAAGATATCCGGAACATTAGTATCAAAAGTCTTGCAGACGGTACGCCACTATTCATTAAAGATGTTGCAGATATTAAGATTGGCGCTGCAACCCGATATGGTGCTATCTGTTATAATGACAAGGGTGAGGTTGCAGGTGCTGTTGTAATGATGCTGAAAGGCGCAAACAGTAGTGACGTTATAGTCAATGTAAAAGAACGTATTGCGCAAATTCAAAAGACAATGCCTGAGGGCGTAGTCATAGAGCCATTTCTCGATCGTAGCAAAATGGTAAATAA
Source organism: Chitinophagaceae bacterium (assembly GCA_947454715.1). GTDB lineage: Bacteria > Bacteroidota > Bacteroidia > Chitinophagales > Chitinophagaceae > Flavipsychrobacter. The sequence goes on along the minus strand of CANGMZ010000019.1, from coordinate 11,000 downwards.
TGCAATAGGCACAGTGGAGAAAAACCTGGAAGAGGGTGCATTGATAGTTGTGTTTGTATTGGTGCTGTTCCTCGGGAATTTCAGAGCGGGAATATTGGTAGCATCAGTTATTCCTTTGGCTATGCTTTTTGCCGTGATCATGATGAATCTTTTTGGAGTCAGTGGTAACCTCATGAGCTTGGGGGCGCTTGACTTTGGCTTGATTGTAGATGGAGCCGTGATTATTGTAGAGGCGGTCATGCACCAATTGTCTCATAGTAATGCTTATGCAGGAAATGAATTTATTACACAACAGGAAATGGATAAAGCTGTTGGTAAGTCGGCAGGTAGAATGATGAATAGTGCCGTATTTGGTCAGATCATTATTCTTATAGTTTACTTACCCATTTTTACATTACAGGGTATAGAAGGGAAAATGTTTAAGCCAATGGCGCAAACTGTTGCGTTCGCTCTACTGGGTGCATTCATTCTTTCACTCACTTATATACCTATGATGAGTGCCGTGTTCCTGAGCAAAAAGATAAAACATAAGCAGAATTTTTCAGACAGGCTCATGGCTCGTATAGAAGCGGCTTATCATCTGGCATTAAGCAAGGTACTAGGTTACCCTAAAACCATATTAGCGGCGGTTGTGTCATTATTTATGATTGCAGCATTTGTGTTAACAACACTTGGTGGTGAGTTTATTCCTTCTTTGGAAGAAGGTGATTTTGCAGTTGAACTCAGAGTGCTAACCGGAAGTAATCTGAATACAACTATTAAAGCCGCTACTCAGGCAGCGCATATTCTTAAAACACGTTTCCCTGAAGTGGAGAAAGTAGTTACAAAAATAGGCAGTGGTGAGGTGCCTAATGACCCTATGCCTATGGATGCCGGAGATATGATGGTCATATTGAAAGACAAGAAGGAATGGACCTCTGCAAAGACATTCAACGAGCTATCAGCTAAAATGGGGAAAGCACTTGAAGATGTGCCGGGCATTACTGCCGGTTTTCAATTTCCGGTTCAGATGCGCTTCAATGAATTAATGACAGGTGCCAGACAAGATGTGGTATGTAAGATTTATGGCGAAAATCTAGACACATTGGCTGCTTATGCCACAAAGCTTGGGGGGATTGTTAATACAGTTGATGGTGTCAAGAATCTATATGTGGAGGCAGTTTCTGGTATGCCACAGATTATCATTAATTACAACCGTGCTGCTATTGCTCAATATGGATTAAACATTGCAGACATAAACCGTATTGTCAACACTGCTTATGCAGGCCAAAGTGCGGGAATGGTATATGAAGGAGAAAAACGTTTTGATTTGGTGGTTAGGGTGAGTGGTGATCAGCGTAAGGATGTTACAGATATTCGCAACTTATTAATTCCGGTACCATCAGGCTCACAAGTGCCATTAGCTCAGTTGGCCGATGTACAAGTAAAGGTTGGTCCTAATCAGATACAGCGGGAAGATGCCAAGCGAAGAATTGTGGTCGGTTTCAATGTGAGGGGTAGGGATGTCCAGTCTATTGTAAATGAATTACAGCAAAAAGTAGATAAGCAAATGCGCTTACCTGCGGGTTATTATACTACTTATGGAGGTGCATTTGAAAATCTGAATGCAGCAAAGCAAAGATTAATGATTGCCGTCCCGGTATCTCTTATTCTTATATTCTTGTTGTTATTCTTTGCATTCAATTCAGTGAGACAAGGGTTACTTATCTATTCGGCTATTCCTCTGTCTGCAATAGGAGGTATTCTCTTTCTGGCTATTAGGGGAATGCCTTTTAGTATCAGTGCCGGAGTAGGCTTTATTGCTTTGTTTGGTGTCGCAGTGCTCAACGGCATTGTGCTGATTGCAGAATTTAACCGACTCAAATTGGAGGGCGCATTGGGATTAAAAGAAATTGTACTCAAAGGAACAAATACCAGATTAAGACCTGTATTGATGACCGCTTTTGTTGCGTCATTAGGCTTCATGCCAATGGCGGTGAGCAATGGCGCAGGTGCAGAAGTGCAACGACCATTGGCAACAGTAGTTATTGGTGGATTGATGATTGCTACTTTTCTTACATTGTTTGTTTTGCCGGTATTATATATGATTTTCGAAAAACGGTCTTTCAATAAAATGAATGCGACTCCATTAGTAATACTGGCTGTGTTGATACTTGCGCCGGGAATAAGTAAAGCACAGCAAAATATTGATCTGAAGTCAGCTATAGATACAGCTTTAAGTCACAATCTGCAGGTCAAAAACGAACAATTGAGAAGTGAGTACCGGCAATCATTGATAAAAACCGGAGTGAATATTCCTCAGACAACCGTTTTTGCAGAATCCGGACAAATTAATAGTGCATATACCGACAATAAATATGGTGTTGCTCAAACTATATGTTTCCCTGTGGTTTATGGAAAGCAAAGAAGGTTGTTAGTTGAAGAATGGAAAAGTAGCTTGCTGAATGTAGATATGAAAAATGCTTTACTCAAAAAGCAGGTATCAGAAGTGTTTTACAACATTCTTTATTTGCAACAAAAATTACAGCTATTGCAACATACGGACACGCTATATGCAGAGTTTTTGAGAAAAGCGCAACTGAGACTGGAAAAGGGAGAAGCGAATGTTCTGGAAAAAGCAACTGCCGAAACCCAGTTAGGTCAAATAAGGCTACAGATAGATCAATTGCAGAGTGATATTGAAGTATCTCGTTTACAGTTTAAGGTTCTGCTAAATACCGCTGCCGATGTAGTCCCTTTTGCCCCGAATACTAAAATGGCATTACCTGCAATAGATACCTCGCTATTGGCAGCTCACCCTGCACTGAAATTGTTAGAGCAACAGCAAGTAACAGCACAAGCAGCATTGAGACTTGAAAATGCCCGATTGTTACCTGATCTTTCTTTTATGTATAACAATACCAGTATAAAAGGAACGGGTGCTGATGAAAAATTTTATGATGGACTAACAAGATTTCAGTCGGTGCAGGTAGGTGTGGGTATACCATTATTCCCCGGTGCGCAACTAGCCAAGATCAGAAGTGCAAGAATAGACAAGACTATAGCGGAAAACAGTTACTCTGCCGGTGCTCAATCTTTGAGATTTGATTATGAAACTGCTGTTGCAGAGTATAATAAGTATAGCCGAATGGTCAGCTATTTTGAGTCTACTGCTCTGGCTAATGCTTCATTGATAACGACTACTGCAGATATGCAGTTTTCAGGTGGTAATATCAATTATCTGGAGTGGGTGCAACTAATAAATCACGCCACAGCGGTCAGGAGTGAGTATATAGAATCGATAAGGAATTTGAATGTCGCTGTTATTCAGTTGCATTATTTCATCAACAACTAATATTTCTACAATGAAACATACAATCATATTTGCCTTTCTTGTCGTTTTTATAACTGCATGTGGCACAAATAAAAAAGCAGAGCAAAAAAGTGAGCCGGAAGCAAGTAGTACAATTGCAACATTTTCTGATGCGCAGAAAGCTAATGCAGCAATACTAGTGGGGCGAATGGAGCAACAACAAGTAGCCGCGGTGCTCAGGGTAAATGGTAAAATAGATGTGCCGCCTCAAAATATTGTGTCTATCAGTGTGCCAATGGGTGGTTATTTGAAAAGCACGCACTTATTACCCGGTATGCACATTACAAAAGGGGAAGTACTAGCTATTATTGAAGATCAGCAATATATACAGTTGCAGCAAGATTACCTTTCCGCTAAAGCTAGGGTTAGCTATGTAGAAAATGAATTCCGCAGACAGAAGGAGTTAAACCAAAGTAAGGCAAGTAGCGACAAAGTATACCAGCAGGCAGATGCTGATTATAAAAGTCAAAAGGTACTTATCAATGCCTTGTCTCAACGACTGAAATTGGTGGGTATTAATCCTGAAAAACTTAATGAAAATAATATCTCCCGTACTATCAATATCTATTCACCTATTAATGGTTATGTATCTAAGGTCAATGTGAACATTGGTAAATACGTCTCGCCAACTGATGTGCTGTTTGAATTGATCAACCCTACAGATATTCATTTGGCACTCAAGGTATTTGAAAAGGACTTGGACAAATTACATATTGGTCAGAAATTAGTAGCATACACTAATAATCTCCCGGACAAGAAATACAATTGTGAGATACTACTCGTAGCAAAAGACCTGACTGCTGAAAGAACTGCAGATGTACATTGCCATTTTGAAGACTACGATAAAAATCTGCTTCCGGGTATGTATATGAATGCAGAAATCGCAGTCTCAAATAATAAGGCTTGGGGGCTACCGGTTGATGCAGTTGTGAGTTTCGAAAACAAGCAATATGTTTTTGTTGAACTTAATGCACATCAATATGAAATGGTTGAGGTGTCTACAGGCAATACTGAGAACGGATTTATTGAGATTATTCACTCCGATAAATTGGAGGGTAAAAATATTGTCACGAAAAACGCATACACAATTCTTATGTCCCTCAAAAACAGATCAGAAGAGTAGTATTAAGAAAATACCAAAATACATTGCATCAAAAAAATGAGCCTCCACAAACATTGCGGAGGCTCATTCATTAAATTCATAGTTCATTATTCAAAAGTATCCTTCATCATCTTCTTGTATTCATCTATTTGTGCAGAATCTGTTTCTGCATCTATAACTTTTTGTATGTCTGCTTTTAAAATTGCCAACCTTCTTTGAGCAATTGCAGCTTCTTGTTTATTGTCAGATTTTGCATTCTCTTTCTGTTCGCCTGCTGCCTGAAATAAGAAACCACCCAATGCACCACGATACGCCTTCATACTTTCTAGTGTAATAAGGGTAGTATATGCATCCGCAACTTTGACAAATGATACATCACTATTTACACGCTTAAGGTAATTACCAAAGCTTGCTGCCAAAGAAAATTTCTTTGAACCAAAGATATATGGTGCTACTTCCGCAAAGTATGCAGCATCTTCATCTTTCCCTTTTCTGCTGATAACGTTCCAAATTATACTTTGTAGATTAGAACGAGGGTCTGTAGCAGATAGTTTTTTTGCAAAATAATATGCGGTGTCTTTATCTATAACATTCAGTGCCTCAAGCGCACTTCCTGCCAAAATATATGAACTGTCATACAGTGCACTGATCATTATATCTTTTGCCGCAGTTATTTTCCATTCACCTAAAACATCCATTGCTGAAGCCCTAACCAGTTTTTCTTTATCATTTTTCGCAATTTCTGTTGCCGTAGCGGTCCATTTCTTTTTGTACTTATCGTTTTGTGCATTTTGTAATTGAGCCAGCGTGTACCTTCTTATAGTTTTCATCGTGTCGCTCAGGCCCAATCTTATTACTTCAGCAGTGTTGCTGTCAGACATTTGTTTGCATGCACCACCTACTGCTAGCCTGTGACTTACATAGTCATCACTCTGCTTTAATTGTTCCAGCCATTGTGCTGGTTTCTTGTTTTCTTTCAACTCGCCTGGTAATACATGTTCGTAGTCTGGCACCAGCACAGGTCTAATACCGTTTTTATAGTTATAAACAAATGAATCTCTTCTTTTGCTTAGGTTCCAGCTTATTTCTGTTTTTTCATTACCATATATTAACCAGGTTTTCAGGGGTAGTTGGTAATCCATCGAACTATCTTCTTGTGTTTGGTTTACATATACGGTAAGTTTTTTGTCATCATCATTATAGTTGTAGTTAACCTTCACTATCGGGTGTCCTGCATGGTAATAGAACTCATTAAAATACCAGTTCCAATCCTGTCCGGTTGCTTCTTCTACAGCCATGCGCCAGTTGTGGGCTTCTGCTGAGTGTAGCGCGTTCTTTGTCAGATATAATTTCATTGCCTTATTAAAGGCTTCATCACCTATTATGCTATTCAGGTAGTGAAGTATCGCACCGCCTTTGTTATATGATATCGCATCAAATACCTCCTCCCGACTGTCGTAGTTAAATCGTACCAATTGTGGGTCTTTCATCTGAGATGCACCTACATATCCTTGTAAATCGCTCCATGCTTGTTCTGCAGCAGATACTTTACCATACTTATATCTTCTCCAAAGTTGCTCGCCATAATTCGCAAACGATTCATTAACCGTAATATTTGTCCACGATTCGCAGGTTACATAGTCACCAAACCATTGGTGAAACAATTCGTGAGATACGACATCTTCTGAATTCTTATCCGCAATTTCGCGGCTGTTCTGGTTCATAAATTCCCCGAACAATGAAGCAGATGTATTTTCCATTGCTCCTGATACATAATCACGTACTACAACCTGACTGTATTTATTCCAAGGATAGGATACACCGGTTATCTGAGAGAAATGTTCTATCATTTCTGCTGTGTTGTTGAACATTAGCCTTGCATAAGGTGCAAATTCTGGTTCTACATAATAGTTTACCTCCTTAGTTTTCCATTTGTCTTTAATGACACTGAACTTACCAACGGCAAACATGACTGCATACGCCTGTATTGGCATATCCATTTTCCAGATGTCGGTGCGCATTCCGGCTGCGCCTTTTATCTGCTTAATCATTGCACCATTACTCAGCGTAGTCATTTCTTCCGGTACGGTCAACTCTATTTGGGTTGTAAATCGGGTATTGGGTTTATCCAACGTGATCATCCAGTGAGAGTTTGACTCGGTTTCTCCCTGTGTCCATATCTGTGCCGGTTTGTGTGGTATTTTATTATCTGTATTGATAAAATATAGGCCTCTGTCATCTGTAATTGCCATGCTGCCACCTGTTTCTTTAGCATAAGGCATAGCCAAGTATTTCATGCATAGCTCAATACTGTCGGTATTCTGGTACTTTTTATCAAAATGAATAGTGAGTTTGTTACCGGTATAATTGTATTTAAGGGCCTTATTACCTGTTTTTGTAACTAAACCCACGCTGTCTATGCGCATACTTTGTGCATCAAGTACTATACTATCAGATGCATAAAAGTATGGATGCATTTTTATGCTCTCTTTTACATCGGCTGTTTTCTCCTTCCAGTTAAATGAAAGGGCAACCTTTGTATTATTGATTTCCCAAACTTTTGGTGCAGATGGTTGGTAGGGTATTTTTCCCGGCTTCGCTACCACATCCATAGTGTCTGTCATGGTTAGCATTGTATCTCGCTTGCCCGATGTGTGTTGCTTTACTCCTGCTTGTGCTATGCCGGCACACAGCGTCAGCGACATTAAAAGTGAACTATATCTCATTGATTAATGGGGATATTTTGCCCCTCGACAAAACTAATACGAAATATTTAGATAAATAATCCCCCTAATAGTGTGGTATATAATTACCTGCTAGCTTATATTTACATTTACCTGTTGAGCCATTAATTTTATTAATTTTACCTCGTGAAACTTGTATTAAGATATTTTGCCGTTCTCTCAGTTGTTTTTGTTGGTCTTTCTGTTTCTTCTTGTAAAGAGAAGAACCCACTCGATGCATTTACAGAAGTAAAAGGCACCTACTTTTCTATCAATCAGTATATTATTGATGAGTGGACCAGTCATGCGGGCGAGCCATTAGTATTTAAAAAGTCGGTTAAAAGCAATGGAAAGACAGATACTACCTTAATCAATGCTGATAATCTCGATTGGCCTTCTGTTTTAGATTTATTCGTAGCTACAGATATTAGTAATAGAAAGTACTTGGGGCAATACACTTTCAGTCAATTTGATGATGAGACAGATAAGAGTCACAATTTCATGTATGTAGCCAATAAGGGCGACATGTTTGTACAAAAGCTGCTCATTACGATGAATTTCGATATGAAGGTGAGAGGTGTGTATATTGAGACTTTCAAAAAGACCTTATTTAAGGAAACGCAGCAAAAAATGCTTTATGCTCCATTGAAAACCATTCAAATACAACAATACGAAAAGCCGTTTATTGGAGCTACAAGAGAGGTGATCACAAAGTATGAGGTTTTGCGGTAGGGGATAGATATGACAAAGGCAGAGTTTAGCGCACTGGCACAAACAATTCCGCACCAACCGGGTTGTTATAAGTATTATGATATTGATAATGTCTTGCTTTATGTAGGTAAAGCCAAAGATTTGCGTAAGCGTGTCAGCTCTTATTTCAACAAAACTGTCGATAACTACAAGACACGTAAACTGGTTACCCTTATCAATTCTATTGATTTTACAGTTACAGATTCCGAGCATGATGCGTTCTTGTTGGAAAATTCCCTCATCAAACATTATCAGCCCAGATTCAATATCAGTCTCAAAGACGATAAGACTTATCCTTATATAGTAATAAAGAAAGAACCATTTCCTCGTGTATTCCTGACGCGTAGGGTTATTCGTGATGGTTCAGAATATTTAGGTCCCTTCACCGGTGTGTTTGCGGTTAAAGAACTGTTGGAGATTGTTAAGCACAATATTCCGCTGCGTACCTGTAGCCTAAATTTATCTCCGGCAAATATTGCAAAAGGTAAATACAAAGTATGTCTTGAATATCATCTCGGTAACTGTAAAGGACCTTGTGAAGGTTTGCAGACATTGGAAGACTATAATGAGAAATTGCAACAGGTTCGTTATATAATGAAGGGGAACATCAGCGATGTAATCAAAGAGCTGAAAGTGGAAATGATGCAATTTGCTGCTGATCTCAAGTTTGAGAAAGCACAGATTGCTAAGAATAAGATAGACTCTTTGCAAACCTATCAGAGCAAGTCAGTTATTGTTAGTCCACACCTCAGCAATGCAGATGTTGCGGCAATACTTAGTGACGATAATTACTACTACGTCAATTATATGATGATGAGTAGGGGCAGTATTATTCATACAAAAACGCTTCAAATAGAAAAGAAAGTAGGGGAGGCTGATGAATTGGAAGAAGATGTACTGTCATTGGCACTCGATAACTTCAGAGAAACATTTGGTAGCAATGCTAAAGAAGTGATTGTGCCTATATATGTAAATGTTGCAGATACAGAAGTTAAAGTCACTATCCCCAAAGCAGGCGACAAGAAACAATTATTGGACTTGGCAATTAAGAACGCAGAAATATTCCTTCAGGAGATGAAGCGTAAAGATGCGTTAATGCTTACGCAAGCTACCAGAAACGATAACCTCAATGTTTTGGCTGAAATGCAAGATGCCTTGCAGCTTACAGAATTACCAATGCATATAGAATGCTTTGATAATTCCAATTTTCAAGGCGCATTTCCTGTCGCAGCTATGGTATGTTTTAAAGAAGGTGTGCCTTCTAAAAAAGATTACCGTCATTTCCATATAAAGACTGTTGAAGGCATTAATGACTTCGCATCAATGAGCGAAATTGTCTATCGACGTTATAAACGACTGAGCGATGATAATCAGCCGCTACCGCAGTTAGTAATTATAGATGGGGGAAAAGGACAGTTAGGTGCTGCAATGCAGAGCATAGAAAAATTAGGGCTTATTGGCCGCATGGCTGTGGTTGGCTTAGCAAAGCGTGAAGAATCATTGTTCTTCCCGGGCGATAGCGAGCCATTACAGCTACCTTATGACAATCCTGCTCACTTGCTCATTCGTCGAATTCGTGATGAGGTGCATCGTTTTGGTATTACCTTCCATAGGCAAGTGCGTAGTAAAGGCACCATAAAGAATGATCTTGAGGGAATACCCGGTATAGGTGAAAAGACATCAATAGACCTGCTCAAAGCATTCCGGTCTGTCAAAAACATTAAAACACTCACGGAACGGGAACTTACCCGAGTTGCAGGCGCATCAAAAGCCCGTATTGTATATAACTACTTCCATCCTGAAGAATCAATAGAAGGTAAAGACGGAGAAATAGTATAATCTCTATACCAATATATATGGTGTCAACACACCGGATCTTAATTTGCCCTGATAAAATTTAATACATACCCCCACTTTCTGCATTATATATTATATAGAATCGCCGCCGTTATTGGTATTTTCACCAACCATCACCAGGGCGTATGGTCTTTTTCAGCCTACAAGCCCCCAATTTCCTACCCCAAAGCATTGCATTTTCACCTTCATGTACCATCTAACGCATAGTTTTAAAATTATACCTGCCCTGAAATGTGCTGTGGTGGCTTATCTTAGGTGTAAATTGCAGATGACAATCAAAAAATAGTTTGGTGTAGTGATATACAACTGCTACTTTTGTCCTCCCAACGAAAAACGGCGGGTTAGTTCTTACGAAATCGATGACGACAAGGTTTGAAAAAAACTTCGGATTTTTTAAAAATAAATTTTGTCAGTTGTAATGAACTACATACCTTTGCACTCCCTTACGGAAAGCGGATGGGGATTAGTTCTTACGGTCATGAAAGTTGAAAATTTATTTTGAGATTTTTAAAAATAAATTTTGCGGAATGAAAATGGTTTTATACCTTTGCACTCCGCTAGCGAAACGGCTAACGATAAGTAAACAATAAGTTCTTACAAACATAACAATGATACTGAAGTTAAAGGCTTCGAGGTTGGTTCAACTCCACGGGTGTTACAGTAGATTGATAGCTAAAGAGTTATTGATCGAGTTCTTTGAAAGATTGGAAAACAACAGCAAGTAACGATGAAGTTCGTTACAGACAGGTAAGACAGCAAATATTATTAATTTGAAACGTCTGATTTCCGAAGTCAAGTTACCTTAGGGTAATAAAATAAATTTTGAGAACATCAGTCAGTTTCGAGCACTTCATTTACAATGGAGAGTTTGATCCTGGCTCAGGATGAACGCTAGCGGCAGGCTTAACACATGCAAGTCGAGGGGCAGCACTGGTAGCAATACCTGGTGGCGACCGGCAAACGGGTGCGGAACACGTACACAATCTGCCTTTGTCTGGGGCATAGCCCGAAGAAATTCGGATTAACTCCCCATAAGATATTAATGTGGCATCACATAGATATTAAAAATTTATTGGACAAAGATGAGTGTGCGTCCCATTAGCTAGTTGGTAGGGTAACGGCCTACCAAGGCGACGATGGGTAGCTGGTGTGAGAGCACGACCAGCCACACGGGCACTGAGACACGGGCCCGACTCCTACGGGAGGCAGCAGTGAG
>CANGMZ010000018.1 GCA_947454715.1 Chitinophagaceae bacterium | reverse complement strand
TTGTCTTTGCCGCTCAGTGATTTGATACTGTGCGGAAATACAGGTGCGTTTTCACCTTTGAAACTGCCTTCGTAGGCGTTATTGTCGGGCAGGCTCTGCGTATAAAGCTTGGTTGTAGGGTCTTGAAGCTCCCAATTAAGATTGATAAGGCTATCTGTAACCTTTCTTTTATTGAAAATACTTAACCACGCCGGAGAAGTATTTTTATAATAGGTGCTGGTGCAAAAACTACCTGTGCTTTCATCGAGCCAATAAGCACCATTAGCCAAGTGGCCAGCCGGTAGTATGCTACCTCTGTCTTTTATGGAAACCCCATAAACACGGCTACCCATGTTTGTGGCTAATCTCAGTTCGTCTGTAATAGTTGTAGCCTGCAGATTGCGAGGGCTCATGGATGTGCCGCCAACAATGCCGCCATTTACTTCATGAACAGTATCATCTGTACAATAGACTTTTTTGCCGGTATAGTTATCTACCCAATCGTTGGCAGCTATGCCATGAATAGAGGGGACAGAACCCGTATAAATGCAGGAGTGACCCGGAGCAGTGAACGAAGGGAGATAATTGATCATGGTATTCTGACAATTATAGCCGTCTTTCATGAGTCGCTTAAATCCGCCGTTACCATACTGTTCATAAAATCTGTAGAGGTAGTCCCAGCGCATTTGGTCTACGACTATTCCCACTACCAATTTTGGTCTTGCCACCTTTGCAGGTTTCTTTGCAGAGGAATAAAATGCTACGGAAAGTGCTGAAATAAGCAGAAAATAACGTTTCATTAATACAGTTTAGGTACAAAAGTGCAAATTTAAGGATGAACAACCAGTTATATTTTTATTAATTTCGCACCGCGATTGTTTCATAAGTAATGAATTGAGATTGCAGATGAGAAAATGCATTGTTGTTTTATGATCATTTTCTTCCGACTATAATTGATTTTTGAATTGAAAAAATAAATATAGCAGATGGATATTTTTGCCAAATTTGAGAACAGACTAGGACCGATAGGCGACTATGCTGAAAAAGCACCTAACTATTTTGCATTTCCAAAACTCGAAGGAGAGATAGGAAACCGTATGAAATTCAACGGGAAAGAGAAAATTGTTTGGAGTCTGAACAATTACCTGGGGTTGGCTAACCACCCTGAAGTAAGAAAGGCTGATGCTGAAGCAGCGGCTAAGTTTGGATTGGCTTCACCTATGGGCGCTCGTATGATGAGTGGTAACTCTGATTATCACCTTCAGTTAGAGCGTGAATTAGCTGCTTTTGTTGGTAAGGAAGATGCTATGTTGTTCAATTTCGGATATCAGGGTATGGTTTCTGCTATTGATACACTTTGTGGCAGACATGATGTTGTAGTTTATGATGCGGAATCACATGCATGTATCATTGATGGTTTGAGAATGATTCCAAGTCACCGTTATGTATATAAGCACAATGATATAGCAGATTGCGAAAAGCAATTGGCACGTGCTACTGAAATGGTGAAGAAGACCGGTGGTGGTATCATGGTAATCACAGAAGGTGTGTTTGGTATGAGCGGTAACCAGGGTGCGATAAAGGATATCATTGCATTGAGAGACCAATATGAGTTCCGTTTATTTGTTGATGATGCGCATGGTTTCGGTACAATGGGTAGCCGTGGTGCAGGTATTGGTGATGAGCAGAATTGTATAGAAGGTATCGATGTTTACTTCTCTACTTTCGCTAAATCTATGGCGAGTATAGGTGGTTTCCTTGCTGCTGATAAGAAGATATTGACGTTTATGCGTTATAACATGCGCTCACAGATCTACGCTAAGTCATTACCAATGGCATTTGTTGTGGGGAACCTGAAGCGTTTAGAGTTGCTGCGTGACAGACCTGAATTGCGTGAAAAACTGTGGCATAACGTTCGTCGTTTGCAGCAGGGTTTCCGTGACAGAGGTTTTGATTTGGGTACTACCAATACACCGGTAACGCCTGTATTTATGAAGGGTGGATTGTATGATGCAGTACAGCTTACCTGCGATATGCGTGAGAACCACAATATCTTCTGCTCTGTAGTTGTATACCCGGTAATTCCTAAGGGACAGATAGAATTACGTATTATTCCTACCGCAGCGCATACTGATCAAGATATTGATGAGACATTGGCTGCATTTGATGCTGTAAGACACAAACTGGAAGCTAAGCTTTATCCTCAGGAAATGCCAAACGTTGGTATTGTTGCTTAGTAGATAGTAGATAGTAGATAGAGTGAGGGAATAGACTATTTATTTAATACTTTAATAAATATTTAGAGCGCAGATTTGTCTGCGCTCTATTTTTTTGTGATGGTTATGAGGTAGGGATAATCTCCTGTTTTTGACATAATTAAAGCAAAAAACCGGAAGCTATTTGCCTCCGGTTTTTTGCTTTAATTACACTGAACTATAAACTATCAATTAAAGTCTATCAATCATCTACAATTAATTATCTACTCAATTACAATCCACGCTTCATATTTGCGATGTCGTTGATTCTCTTTTCTGCCATTTTCATAGCAGCGAGTTGGTTGTGGATGTTTTCTGTTTCTGCCATTCTAAAGTTTTCGAGGGTACGATCGTAAATGTTAGATACGATTGCTACAGCGCGGTCGCGGTTGTAACCTTCTAATTCCACACTAATGTTGATAATACCACCTGCATTGATAAGGAAGTCAGGTACATAAGTGATACCCTTTGTTACCAACATTGGGCCATGCACATTTTCATCAGCCAGCTGATTGTTAGCTGCACCTGCAATGATGGCACACTTCATTTTGTTGATGCTATCGGTATTTACGCTTGCACCCAGTGCGCAAGGTGCATAAATGTCGATTTCAGTATCAAATATATTGTCGTTGTTGAGAACAGTAACACTGCTGTGTTTGTCTGTTACTTTCTTTATGTTGTTTTCGTTGATATCGCTCAGGAAAACTTTACCACCTTCTTCTACAATGTGGTCGATAAGTGTGCGACCTACATTGCCGGCACCTTGTACCAAAACTTTTTTACCTGAAAGGCTATCGCTGCCAAACACTTTTTTACAAGCGGCCTTCATACCTACATAAACACCATAAGCAGTGATAGGCGAAGGATCGCCGCTACCGCCAAGATATTCCGGAACACCTGTTACGTGTTTGGTTTCCATGCTGATGTATTCCATGTCTTTAGACGATGTATTCACATCTTCAGCAGTTATATATTTACCACCAAGGTTATTGACAAAACGACCGTATCTGCGCCAGTAAGCTTCATTCTTTAATTTAGATGCATCGCCTATCAAAACAGCTTTGCCACCACCTAAGTTAAGGCCGCTGATAGCAGATTTGTAGGTCATACCACGGCTCAGGCGCAATGCATCTGTAACCGCTTCTTCATGGCTGTTATAATTCCACAAACGAGTACCACCCAATGATGGACCGAGGGTAGTGTTGTGGATAGCTATGATGGCGTTAAGGCCAGTATGAGGGTCTGTACAAAACATTACCTGTTCGTGACCCATTAAGTTCATTGTATCAATTACTGATTGTTGCATAACTGTTGTTTTAGCAGGCGCAAACCTAATTAAATTGTTTGGATTGTAATTGTTCCGCTGATGATTTTTTATTTAAAGATGGGCTGATTTATTATGTGTTTATTTTAACTATTAAAAGTGATCTATATCAGTATTGTTTTTAAAATTATTCCCTATCTTTATCCTATAAAAAATCAAAACAATGAAAAAACTTACATTATTAGTAGCTGCTGCTCTTATGGTTACCGGTTCTTCTTTCGCACAGGAAAAAGCATGCTGCAAGAAGAAAGGTGAAAAGTGTGCTAAGGAATCATCTGCTTGCTGCAAAGACAAGAAAGGTGGCAAATGCGATAAAGACGCTAAAAAAGACGAAAAGAAAGAAGACAAGCAAGCTAAGTAATTATAGCTTTATAGTATTTAAGAAGCCGGCAACAACAGTTGCCGGCTTTGCTATTTATAGTCAGTTCTGATGATATATTCTGTTCTCACTCACTAATCTTTCTCTACTAATGTGAGGTATGATTTTCTGCCTACAGATAATTTATAAATGATTACCGGGGCAAGCGCAATGAAGACGTAATTGAGGATGTTGAGTTTAAAAACTATCAGCAAAAACATATTTAATACAGCCAACCCCAAAAGAACCGGCATTATTTTCTTTGAGTTTTTGAATGCGGAGATATCAAAGTGTTTTGTTTCCCCGTCATGAATCATAAATGTGATAGTGGCACTGGAGCACCAGTCTATAGTGAATTTTAAGGTATGTAAGCCTGATTCTAGTGTTAATTGTTCTGTAGCGCCGTTCTTGATGGTGCCGGCTTTTATATCATCGAGAATGATGTTGTAAACGCGAGCTCTATTAGTATATTCACTGGAGCGATTAATAATTAGGCTGGACATAGTATATAAAGTTTGTTGCAAAATTAGTAATAATGTATATAGTTGCAATATCAGTTGAGGTAAATTATCTCTCCAAAACGGGTGATTTATCATTGAAGTTGTATAAAAGACCATAAATACTGCTTGTATAAACCATGATATAGGTTAATTTCACACGCTGAATGAAATTGTTGTCATACATATATAAGTTGAGGGTTATTCTGGTCACGTTGCTGTGCATAAGCTCTGCTACGTTAGTTTTCGGGCAACGATATTCGTTTCATAATCTTAATGTTGATGATGGTCTGATACAGTCACAAGCCATTTGCCTTACGCAAGATAAGATCGGCAATCTCTGGATTGGTACAATGGGTGGGCTTTCGCGTTATGATGGCAAAACATTTACTAATTATAATGTACGTAATGGGCTGCTGACCAACACTGTTTATGCAGTAGCAGCAGACAATAGTAATAATATATGGATAGGTACACAAAAGGGGCTATCTCGTTACAACGGCAAAACCTTTGAACACTTTTCTTTACAACGACAGGTAGATCATCCGTTTAATAATACCCAACAAATAAATATTGTTAAAGACACTGTGTGGTGGAAAGCCGCAGGAGATGTTTACTATGTGGCTAATGGTAAGATAAAATACTTTCTGACACCGGGTGGCGAGGGGCAGGTATCTGCCATGCTTGCAGAGCCCGGTAGTTTGTGGGTTGCAAAGGGGGATACCATGTTTCACTTTGTCAATGATCATTGGGATACATTGTCATTTGCATTGCCGGGAGACCAGAAAGCACCGAATATTTCCAGAATATTCAAGGATCGAAATGATGCTTTATGGTTGGGGACGACTGCAGGGTTATATAATGTAACAGGGAAGAAAATTACTCCTTATCATCTTAATGATCAGCCGCTTAACTATCTTTCTATTCGTTCGCTTGCACAAGATAAAACTGGTGCATTCTGGTTGGGTACGAGTAACGGGGTAATGAAGTTATCGGGTAATACCTTGCAAGGGTATAACAAGAAAAATGGGTTAAGCGATAACTCATTTTTTGATGTGCTTACTGATGCTGAGGGAAATATCTGGATGGCATCTGACGGTCAAGGTATCTTCCGTTTTTCAGGAACGCTGTTTACAACTGTAGATGAAACACTTGGTTTGCCAAGTGCGCAGATAATGGCTATAGCCTCCAATAAACGAGATTCATTGTTCTTGGGTACTTATGAGGCGGGGTTGTTTGTGTTTAATAATGGTAAGGTGAGCCCCAGGCAATTGCCGGGAACAGATATACCTGCTATCACATCACTTTATTATGCGCATAACCAAAAGCTATGGGTAGGCACTAAGGAGAAGGGGCTGTATGAATATGATCATGAGACGTTCAGGCAATACTCAGCTCCACAGCATAATTTTCCATCGAGTGTCATTACACATGTCTATGAGGACCCGCAAAACAGGCTGTGGGTAGGGTTTATCAACGGGGTGTTAATGTATGAAAATGATACATTCAAGACGCTTGGGGGTAAGACTAATATACATTTAGTGTCGTGCATATCTATTGGTGCAGACAGCTTGCTTATAGCAACAGATAAGAGCGGATTGTTGCTTTGTAATGGCGGGGTAATATCAGAATTTGTTACACATACTATTGTTGATAGTTCGTTGATCAATTGTTTTGCGTTAAGAGGTAAAGAGCTATGGTTGGGTAGCAGTGATAATGGAGCTATTCGATATAATCTATTGACTAACAGTACTTTGGTGGTGAATAAGGCTAACGGTTTGCGATCAGATTTTATCTATAATATCATTGATGACAGTGATGGTAATATCTGGGTTGGTACCGGTTTCGGTATACATAAAATAGTATTGGGTGGAAACAATTCTACTCAGGTAACTTTTTATGGTAAGGCACAAGGCATTACCGGCATGGAGAGCAATATCAATGCGGTGCTCAAACTGAAGGATGGTACAATATGGTTTGGGACTACCAATGGAGCTGTACATTATCAGCCACATTCTGCTGTTGTATCTTCAGCACCCGCAAGTATTGTAATGCAGTCGGTAAAGCTGGCAGGGGAAAGCACGATAGACCCGGGTTATTATGATAGTCTGGACCAGTGGTATGGTATACCGCAAAATCTGCGATTACCATTTAAGAAGAACAATATCACCTTTTCTTTTCAGGCTATTACGCTCAGTGGTGCAGAGCAAGTGCTTTATCGTTACCGCATGGAAGGTATTGATGCACCGTGGTCTGAATGGTCTGCCACCAATACGGTAACCTATTCTGCTTTGCCTCCGGGTAAGTATATATTCTATGTGCAGTGCCTTGGTGCAGGTGGCAGTGTGAATCCGCAATTGACCTATTCGTTTGAGATCATTACCCCTTACCACAAAACATGGTGGTTCAGGGTGGCTATTTTGTTTGCGTGTATTCTTATAGGTATCTTTTTACAAAGCATATATAATAAGCGCAATCAACGCAGGCAAAAACTTATGGCGAAGCTGCGTGCGGAAGAGCAATCGAAGATAAGAATGCGTACTGCAGAAGATTTTCATGATGAGATAGGTAATAAACTTACACGTATCAATGTGCTGACCAATGTATTGAAAAGTAAGG
The DNA here is from genome assembly GCA_947454715.1 of Chitinophagaceae bacterium. Lineage (GTDB taxonomy): Bacteria > Bacteroidota > Bacteroidia > Chitinophagales > Chitinophagaceae > Flavipsychrobacter. The sequence continues at coordinate 32,567 of CANGMZ010000018.1, read as the reverse complement.
TAACACCAACACCCGATGTGACCCGAATACTTGATCAGATAGAGGAAAATACTTCATTGCTGTACGGTGGCACACGTGATATATTGTGGTCGCTGAAACCATCGAACGACAATCTTTATGAAATATTAGTGCGCATACATGATTTTGGCGGAGAGCTGTTTCAGGATACAAATGTGCAGTTTACGGTAACAGGAATAGAAGAGAAGTGGCGTAATAACAGATTACCCATGGATATGAGTCGAAACCTTTTAATGATATTTAAGGAGGCACTCAATAATGCATTGAAGTATTCTAAGGCGCAGAACATAACGCTTGAAGTGTCTATGAAGCGCAGAGATGTGCTGCAAATGATCTTAAAAGATGATGGTCTGGGTTTTGATCTGAAGGCGGTAAAGAAGGGTAATGGGGTTAATAATATGAGTGTTCGGGCGGGTAGACTGGGCGGCAGATTGTATATTGATTCTTATTACGGAAAGGGTACCATCATCAGCCTTACTTTTCGCGTGCCAAAGATGCCGAAGTGATATATACCTTCTGCTCTTGAAATGTAACAATAGGGTATCTTTGCCCCATGCAATTGGTTATAGCATCAAACAATAAGGGTAAAATAAGAGAGATAGCACCACTTGTGGCGGGGCTGGAAGTATTGTCACTACAGGATATAGGATTTACTGCAGATATTCCGGAGCCATATTTTACATTTGAAGAGAATGCATTGGCTAAAGCATCGGCCATTTATCAGTTTAGTGGAAAGAATACATTTGCAGATGACAGCGGTATTTGTGTCAATGCACTCAGCGGTGCGCCTGGTGTAATCAGTGCGCACTATTCAGGAGAACGAGATGATGAAAAAAATCTGCAACTGATACTTACTGAATTAAAAGGTGCTGATGACAGGAGTGCGTATTATAAAGCGGTTATTTGCCTGATATGGAATAATGAGGTTTATTATTTTGAGGGGGTATGTAATGGTCAAATTACAGATAAGAAAACTGGCGCAGGTGGTTTTGGTTATGATCCTATATTTATACCTGATGGCTATACGCAAACTTTCGCTGAGCTGTCGTTAGAGATTAAGAATCAGATCAGTCACAGAGGGAAAGCAGTGCGGAAAATGGTGGCTTTTTTAAATGAACAGTTAGCTGTAGGTGAAGAAAATAGTGTTATATAATCAATAGATAGCTCTGAATAGAGCAATTAAGAACTATGAAGTTTACAATAGGCGATAAGATATTACTGAGGAGAACAGGTGAGGAAGGGCATGTGGTCGCTATCTTAGATAAGCAGATGATAGAGGTAGAGGTGGGTAGAGTAGTGTTTCCGGTATATATTGATGATATAGATCACCCATATTTGAAATGGTTTACTGAAAAGAAACCTCAGAAAAAAAGTGCTGCGCTGCCGCAGTTACCGGTAGAAAAAATAATAGAGCGCAAACCAAAGTTGGCGCGGGGCATATATCTGTCTTTTGTTCCCGTATTTAAGACAGAGGAGATGGAAGAAGTAGTAGATTTTATTAAGATCTATTTGCTCAATGAACTGCCGGTTGATATAAAGTTTGCTTATGATGTACAAATCAATAATAAAAGCACGTTTAAGCATGAAGGATCGTTGCACTCATTTGGGAATATCTATATGCACAACATATCGTATAACGATATGAATGATCAGCCACGATTTCACTGGAAAGTGAGAGATGTGGGTAATGATAAGAAGGAAATGGCTGAAAATGTGTTGCGTATAAGACCCGCAAAGCTGTTTGAGCATATCAATAATGTGATGCTCAACAGTGAGCCGTCATTTAGTTACATGCTTATTGAGGACTTTGCAGTAAAGAAAATGCCTGAGCCTAAAGAGACTTTTGAACCGAAAATGTTGCCGGATTATGCTACTGCCAGTAATACGAGAACAATAGAACCTGCTAAGTATGAACTGGACCTGCATATAGAGCAATTAGTAAAAAATGCTAAGGCACTGAATACGGATGAGATATTGAAAAAGCAGCTGGACACGCTCGAAAAATACCTGCACCTGGCAATTGTGCACCATCAGGAGCGTATGATAGTGATACATGGATTAGGAAAGGGTAAGTTGCGGGAAGAGGTTCATGCTATTTTGAAGAAGACACCTGAAGTGAAGCGTTTCAAGAATGAGTGGAGCGGGAAGTATGGTTTCGGTGCGACAGAGATACATTTTAGGAGGTAGACTAGAGTGTAAGATATAAATGAAACAGGTGGCAGATTTTTCTGCCACCTGTTTCATTTGGTACTATTAATGAAGTTATTCTTTGTTGTTATTGAGTTTGCTGTTTTTTCTGCTGTATGAGTAATAGATAACCAAACCTATTACTAACCAACCACCAAGACGTGCCCAGTTTGTCCAACCGAGACCGGCGATCATGGCACCGCATACCAAAATACCCAGAGTGGAAACGATAGGTACAGCAGGTACTTTGAATTGTCTTTGGATTTCCGGATTGGTAATTCTCAGAATCCATACACCTGCACAAACAAGAATGAATGCGAATAGCGTACCTATACTTGTCATATCACCTACTATGTCGCCCGGCACAAAAGCTGCAAAGCCACCTACCAGAATTAAGAATATCCAGTTAGACTTATAAGGCGTCTGGTATTTCGGGTGCAAATCAGAGAATATTTTAGGTACCAAACCATCACGGCTCATAGAGTAGAATACGCGTGATTGCCCCATGAGCATCACCAATATTACGGAGCTGAAACCGAAAAGGATAGCGACAGTAACCATGTTTGCCAACCAGCCATAACCCGGCATATAGGTATTGATAGCATAAGCAACAGAGGCTTCTTTACCTACTGTGCGGAAGTCGTTTACATTAGCTACTCCGGTAAGTACGTGAGCAAAAAGGATGTATAATATGGTACAAATAACCAATGAACCCAATATACCAATCGGCATATCTCTACGTGGGTTTTTAGCTTCCTGAGCTGCGGTTGATACAGCATCGAAGCCAATAAAGGCAAAGAATACCACACCGGCAGCACCTAAAATACCCCAGATCCCACCATAATTGTGGTTTACACCCTGAGTATCTGTATAAATTGAAGCCTGAGGAATGTAGTTAGCGTGGTTAATCGGGTTCATATAGCTCCAACCCAAAACAATGAACAGGATAACTATAGATACTTTAGATATTACAATGATACCATTTACTACTGCAGATTCCCTTGAACCTCTTATCAGGAGCATGGTAATCATGAGGATAATGAACAGAGCAGGCACATTCATCATGCCATGATGCATCATTCCGGCAGCGTCTTTGACCGATTCAAATGGGGAATGCGACCACTCGTAGGGGACTCGCAGCCCAAACATTTCAAGTAATTTATTAAGGTATTCACTCCAGGCGATACCAACAGTTGCGGCACCTACTGCATATTCCAATACCAGATCCCAACCAATGATCCAAGCAACTAATTCGCCCATAGTTGCATAAGAATAAGTATAAGCACTACCTGCAATAGGAATCATTGATGCAAATTCGGCATAACAAAGTCCTGCAAGAGCGCAACCTACAGCCGCCACCACAAAACCAATGGTCACAGAAGGACCTGCGTTATTGGCAGCAGCAGCAGCAGTTCTTACAAATAATCCGGCACCTATGATGGCACCAATACCGAGTGCAACAAGGTTAGCAGCACTGAGGGTTCGTTTAAGTCCTTTTTCTCCATCACCGGCGTCTTGTATTAATTTGCCGATTGGTTTTTTTGTAAATATGCCCATTTGTCTTTTTAAGATTAAAATCGCAAAGGGCTAAGATAGGGGATTAATTGAGTAATTCAATGGTTAGCGGGTTATTTTGGGTGGGTTTCAGTTTAGTTAATTTTTCAATTATTAAAATAAGCTATTTTCAAAATCTCGAAAATTGCATTAGGTTTGAAAAATGATTTCAAGCCACGTTAGGCGGAGTATGTTATTGATACTCTTCTTAGTGACGTTTTCTTTAGCCGCAATAGCACAACCTACATTGCCTGATATAGCGGGTGATGAGCAGAATGGGCTTGTTCTGCTATCCTGGACCTGTCAATATGATGGGGTAAAATCAATTGCTGTTCTGCGTTCTACAGATAGTAGTTTTAATTATTCTACAATAGGTTATGTAAAGAAACTCTATAAAGGTGCTCAGGCATATATAGATGGGCACCCATTGCCCGGTAAAAATTATTATAAATTATCTATTGTATTCAATTCAGGACTTACCTGGGGAAGTAACCATTGTGGTGTCTATATTGACTCTATTGCTGTAAGAAAGAGTAGGAATATGCCATCGAATGATGCATTGCAGAAAATGATTGTTACAGAGACTATTGAAAAACAAGCCAAGCCTGTAAACAGTAAATTAAAAAGTCCGGTAGCACCAGCTGATAAGGATAAGTATATGGAGGTTTATAAAAAAGAAGCTCCGGTTGCTAAAGCAGATACCGTTGTAATGCCTCCTAAGCCACAGTATAAAGTAAAAACAGATGATGATATTGATGTGCTCACTGTTGAGTCATACGTAGATAAGTTGCCTGAAGAAACACGTAAGAAAATAAGCATTACTTATGATGATGATTCGGAGGAGGCTATAGACCCATCGAAATATATTGAGGAGAAAAAGCCTGTAGAGCAGAAGAAAAAGGTAAATGTGACATTTGATGATAAATCAGATGTAAGCAAATTTGTAGAGAATTTACCAAAATCAGAGACAAGAAAATTTGTTGTAACCTATAATAATGATACAGACCTGCCGGATGCTGGTAAGTATCTGGAAGACAATAAAAAAGCCGATCAAGGTAAAAAAGTATCTGTAACACTCAAAGATGAGCATGCAGTACAAGCCTACATGGACGCGTTGCCTAAGACAGTAAAAAATAAGATAACAGTTAGTTATAATGTAGATACGGTAGCTGCTAATGCTAAAAAGATGACTGATGTTGCCAAAACTGAAGTTGCTAAGACAGAAGTAGTTAAACCGGAAGTGGCTGCACCACCAAAACAGAAAATAAGCATCAAGTTTTCTGATGATATGAATGTAAACGCTGCTGCTGATATAAAATCAAAGTACATTTTCAATGATGCAATATCGGGTAATGTGACATTTGATTTGCCTGAAGATATTCTTACACATCACTATTCGGTAAAGTTTTATGACAAGGATAATCATGCGGTCATAGAAATACCTAAAATCAATACGGCAAAAGTGATATTGGATAAGCGTAATTTTCAGAAGAAAGGGCAATACAGATTTGTACTGCGCAGGGATATTGTTGAATTAGAGACCGGTTATGTAAATATTTATTGAGCATCGTCCATTTCATGGGCTTGCAGCATTTGTTCCCATTCAGGCCCCAGTTGCAGATAGTTGCCCATGTACATTTTCATCATTTGTACCATTTCTTCTGCATGCCATGAATAAACGCCAATAGCAAAGTACATTTTACCTTCCGGTGTATCGAAGTATAAATTACCGTTCTGGTGCAGTACCTGCATTATTTGTTCGTGCGTCTCAAAGCCAAAATAATCGAAAGATTTACCTTTCAACGGGTGGTCAGTTTTAGCTGCATACCCTTCGTAATGCAGCGCACCGAGTAATCGCCAATCATAGCGGCGCACTTTTTTAGAGAAGATTGATTTTTTTACAAAAGAGATACATTGATCATCGAGTATAATGCTCTCACTGAGATACATGCGCAGTAACAAACGCCTGCCTGCAAGAAAATAGAGTAGCGATGCACCTACAATATTTATCCAAAGGAAATAATTGCGATGTATGGGTAAAGACTTAAAGAGGATAATAGTAGCGAGCCCAATCGTAAATAGGAATTCAAAAACATATAACACCCTCATGCGAGTATTTATCCTGCTGCCAAGATTAATGAGTAAACTTCGAGTACCCCAAAAATATGTTATGTCCTGCTTTGCCAATTTCAATGATTATTAAGAATCAAAAAAATCATACCAACTCCTTCTTTCTCTGAATTACCATATCTGCGCCAAATACTTGTCCGAATTCAGCAATTAATTTATCTTTTACCTCCTGTTCGTCAATCACTCGGCCTAGTTCTTTTTGCATAGAGGTGACACTCTTATCAGTTATGCCACAAGGCACAATATAATTAAAATAATTCAAATCTGTGTTTACATTGAGTGCAAAGCCGTGCATAGTTACCCAACGGCTGCATCTTACGCCCATAGCGCATATTTTCCGGGCTTTACCCTTTATATCTGCATCGAGCCAAACACCTGTTGAACCTTCCAGTCTGCCGGCTACTATACCATAATGAGCCAACATACGTATCATTACTTCCTCCAGATTACGCATGTACTTGCCCAAATCGGTAATAAAACGCTCTAAATCGAGAATAGGATAGCCAACTATTTGTCCGGGACCGTGATATGTGATATCTCCGCCTCTGTTAGTTTTGAAAAAAGATACATTCAGCTCCTGCAACATGGCATTGTTGACCAGGAGATTTTCAATATGACCACTTTTGCCCAATGTGTATACATGAGGGTGCTCACAAAATAACAGGTGATGTTTTGTGTCGGGGCCTTGCACACGATCCAGTTCCGGTGAGTTGTACCACTGCGCTTTAGCTTCCAAACTAGCTTTCATTAATGTTTCCTGGTAATCCCATGCCACATCGTAAGCCACATTCCCCAAATCCTGAAATAATATTGATTCCATAAACTATATGCAAGTTAAAGCTTAAAGTGCGGAATTTTGAAAAACAGTTATTGGCTAAAATAAATTAACACAGTTATGATAATTCTTTCCGTCTGTCTTTGCGGAAAAACAGGATATAATAAATAATGAGTATGCTTAATCCGGTTATGAATAGCCCTGCAGCAACCGGGCGCAATTCCCATTTAAAGAATTCACCGGTCATCCATACAGAGTTGGCACTAATCCAAAGGCATACGGCAATATTATGAAAGAGATCTACGCGGCTACGCCGTGATTGCCAGAGAATATAGACTGCAACGCTTATGGTTGGTGCAATCATGAACATACCTCCCGGTTTCCATTCCAGCACCCAGCAAGTATCTTTTATCAGCCAGAGCAATATGTGCGCATTCTCTATCCAGCGATATTTTGCGAGTGAATAACCTTGTCCGTTTTGAGTAGAGTGCTCATTTTTGTTGTTGTCGGCAGCTGCATTCATGTCGGAAAAGTAAATAAAACCGATGTTATGTCAGCGAATTTGGTGTCAAAATATATTCAAGAGTATTGTTAAAACATGCGCTGTAGTTGCATTAAAGCAGGTTAAAAGAGGGTATAGGTGTGCTAATTCTTTGGATTTAATATATACACTCTGTACCTTTGCATCACTTTTAAAAACGTTCTTCAACAAATTTTATACAAATGAGTACAGTAAAAGTAGCCATCAATGGCTTTGGTCGCATCGGCCGTCTAGCTTTCCGTCAGATATACAACATGGAAGGTATTGAAGTAGTAGCAATCAATGATTTGACTAAGCCAAACGTATTGGCACACCTGTTAAAATATGATACTGCACAGGGTCGTTTTAACCAGGAAGTTACTTTTTCTGATAACTCAATTACAGTTAACGGAAAAGAAATCACTATATATGCTCAGAAAGATCCTGCTCAAATTCCTTGGGGTGCGCACAATGTAGACGTAGTTCTTGAGTGCACAGGTTTCTTTACTGACAGAGAAAAAGCAGAAAGCCACATTAAAGCAGGTGCAAAGCGTGTAGTTATATCTGCACCGGCTACCGGCGAAATGAAGACTGTAGTGTTCAATGTGAACCACAGCATACTTGATGGCAGCGAAACAGTTATCAGCTGTGCATCTTGCACAACTAACTGCCTTGCACCAATGGCTAAAGTATTGAACGATGCTTATGGTATCGAAACAGGTTTGATGCTTACTGTACACGCATACACTAACGACCAGAACACATTGGATGCACCGCATCCGAAGGGTGATCTTCGCCGTGCACGTGCAGCAGCAGAAAATATTGTTCCAAACTCTACAGGAGCAGCAAAGGCTATTGGTCTTGTATTGCCAGAGTTGAAGGGTAAATTGGATGGTTCTGCACAGCGCGTACCTACAGTTACCGGTTCATTGACTGAGTTGACAGTTATCTTGAAGAAGAAAACTACTGCAGACGAAATCAATGCAGCAATGAAGGCAGCAGCTAACGAAAGCTTCGGTTACAACGAAGACGAAATCGTGAGCAGCGACATCATCGGTACTTCATTCGGTTCATTGTTTGATGCTACACAGACTAAGGTTATGACAGTTGGTGATCACCAATTGGTTAAGACCGTTAGCTGGTACGACAACGAAATGAGCTATGTTAGTCAGTTGGTACGTACTGTTAAGTACTTCGCAGGATTAATTAAGTAATTTTCCATAAACACATTACCAATAAAACCCGCATTATTGTGCGGGTTTTATTATTTTTACCCCGTTAAGAAATCAATTAGCTAATAACTATTAAAAATATATCAATGTCAAACTTTTCCAACCACAATTTTGCAAATCAAAAAGCGCTGATACGCGTTGACTTTAATGTGCCAATTAAGAATGGTGTTATCGGTGATGATACACGTATGACTGCTGCCTTGCCTACTATTAAGAAGATATTGGCTGATGGTGGTGCGGTGGTATTGATGAGTCACTGGGGCCGTCCGCTGAAAGATATTGAAAAGAAGCCTGAGTTGACTTTGGCTGATTTTACTTTACAGCCGGTAGCTACACATTTGTCAAAATTGTTGGGTATTGATGTGCAGTTTGCAGCAGATTGTATTGGTGATGACGCTGCTCAGAAAGCTAAAGATTTGAAACCGGGTCAGGTATTGCTGTTGGAAAACCTGCGCTACTACAAGCAGGAAGAAAAAGGCGACAAAGATTTTGCAGAAAAACTTGCTCAGTATGGTGATGTATATGTAAATGATGCATTTGGTACTGCTCACCGTGCTCATGCTTCTACTGCTATCATTGCTCAGTTTTTTCCCGGCGATAAGAAGATGTTCGGCTTATTGATGGAAGGCGAGGTTGCTGCTGCTGAAAAAGTGATGCATGCTAATGACAAGCCGTTTGTGGCCATAGTTGGTGGTGCCAAGGTTTCTGACAAGATACTTATTATTGAAAATCTGCTGGAAAGAGCTACTGACATTATCATAGGTGGTGGCATGGCTTATACTTTCTATAAAGCGCAGGGTGGTACAATAGGTAATTCATTGTGCGAAGATGACCGCATGGAAATGGCAGTAGATCTATTGAAGAAAGCAGAAGCAAAGGGTGTTTGCATTCATTTGCCTGCAGATAGCATAATTGCCGATAAGTTTGCAGCAGATGCGAATACTTCATCATCATTGAGCAATGAAATTCCTGCGGGTTGGATGGGATTGGATATCAGCCAGATGGCAATTACGCAGTTCAAACATATCATTGGCGAAGCAAAGACAATACTTTGGAATGGTCCGATGGGGGTATTTGAAATGGAAAAATTTCAGGGTGGTACTAAGGCAATTGCAGAGGCTGTTGTAGCCGCTACTGCCAAGGGTGCGTATTCATTAGTTGGTGGTGGCGACAGCGTTGCTGCTGTTAATAAATTCAATTTTGCAGATAAGGTGAGTTATGTATCAACAGGCGGCGGTGCTATGCTGGAGTACTTTGAGGGTAAGGAATTACCGGGTATTGCAGCAATCAAGAACGCTTAATTGATATATAAACAATTCTATGAGAATCATATTTTTATCTTTACTGCTTGCAGGGACTTTTTTTACTGCCAAAGCGCAAGTGAGGGCGGTAACGGATAATGGAGAAGAGGTAATACTTAATAAAGATGGTACGTGGCGGTCTGCTTCGGTTACACCATCTTACGAAACTCGTCTTGATACGCCTGTAGTTACCAAAAGTGGAAAAGCAACGTTTCTGATTAAGGGTAAGCGATTAAAGTATGGAATATGGATAGATCCTAAAAAATGGACCTTTTCTTCTCCTAAAACTAATGAAGAAACACCAATTGAGTACAGATACTCGCTTAAGAATGGTGATGCTTATGCCATGACTATTCCTGAAGGTATTGGCATTGGGTTGGACGAATTGGTGAATATTACTTTGTCAAATACAAAGAAAACCGCACCGGATGCACACATTGTAAGGATGGAAACTCGAAGGGTAAATGGAAATATCATGCGTGTGATAGAAAAGAGAGCCACATCACAAGGTATTAAGTTCGTTTACCTTGCCTATTATTACAGTAGTGATGATATGACAGTTCAATTTATTACTTATACATCAGAATCATTGTACAATAAGCATAAAGCGGATATGGAGGAGTTGTTGAGTGGCTTTACTACTAAAGTAGATTAAAAGATTTGTTCTTATTTGTGAGCGATGATTCGTTTGTCTTAGAAATGGGAATAGAAATTATGTTCAATTTAAGGTAATCATTGTATTTTCATTTGGTCGTAATTAGTAACTTTACAATCGATATAAACAATAACACACAATTCTAATTCTAAATAACTACAGGAATGGCTATTAAAATAACAGATGAGTGCATTAACTGCGGAGCCTGCGAACCGGAATGTCCTAATAATGCGATCTATGAAGGTGGTGTAGAGTGGGCAATGGCTGATGGTACAGGTGTAAAAGGCTCTTACACATTGATTGATGGAACAATAACAGATGCGGAAGCTGCTCATAAGCCTGTGTCTGTTGATACTTACTACATTACTCCTAATAAGTGTACAGAGTGCCAGGGTTTTCATGATGAGCCACAGTGTGCTGCCGTATGTCCGGTTGACTGCTGCGTACCTGATGAAATGTATAAAGAAACAGTTGATGAGTTGTTAGCTAAGAAAGAAAAATTACATCTTAACTAATCATTTATAAGGTATGTTAAAAGGAAGTAAAGTGACCTGTGTGGTTAACTTTACTTCCTTTTTTTATGGGAAGGATAATTTGAGTGAATTACTTTGTTAGTCAATTCCTCCTTTCTCTTCTATAAGACCAGGAGATAATGTTTGTTTCGGTTTGAGCATTCGAATTACCTGAAGCACTACAGACAATATGATGAGTGATACACCTATAAAGAAGCCTTTACCCAGTTCTTTATTTTCATGATAGAGGATAAATGCCAATATCATACCATAGATAGGTTCCAGATTTACGGACAAGGTAACCATGAATGAAGATAGCTTTTTAAGGGCTGTTAGTGCCAAAGACTGCGCCCAAACAGTGCAGCATAAACTTAGTACTACCAACCATAGCCAATCGTTTTTTGACCAATCTATACTTAGCAAATCTGCAGAGCGAGGTAGGAATTTAGTATCTGGCAGATAATAAAAAACAACCGGCAACAGTAGTGTAATAAACAGCCAACCGGTAGTCATTTCATAAAAAACCATTGTTCTGGCCGGGTATTTATGTGCTACATTCTTATTCAACACCGTAAACACAGAACTGAGAATAGCTGCTACTACGCCGGAAATGATTCCCAGACCGTAATTGCTGAAAGATGGAGTGCCAGTAGCAGAAACAGTATCTGATGGCTGGAAGTGATAAATAATATACACACCTGCTATGGCCAGCCAGCCAAGTAAAATCTCCTTATAGTCGAATTTTCCTTTATTTACGAGAGGGTCGAGCAGTGATGTGAACACACTTGCTGTGGACAAGCACACCAAAGCAATAGATGCATTTGTGAACTTAATAGCACCATAAAATGCTACCCAATGCAAGCCCATTAAGCAACCTACAGAGATAAGCTGCCACAGGTCTTTCCGGGTTACGGGAGTCCATTGTTTTCTGTAGGTGAGTATACCTGCCATAAAGAGGGCAGTAAACAACATACGGTACCACACCAACATAGGTGCTTCAAGCGAAATGGCGCGTCCCAGAACACCTGTAAATCCCCACAGCAATACTGCGAGGTTCATTTGAATTAATGCTTTTTTCATTTTCTAATACACTGCAAACATACTGGAATCCGTGCTAAGATTAATTTTAGTAGTAGCGTAAAAGAAAATGACACAAGATTGTAGTAAAGTACTAATTTTGTTATGTCTAAACAATATTGATCATTTGCAACTTTTTTGTGATTATAAATGAATAATACTTACACCGATCTCGTACATCAGACGTTCCATTTCCCTCAGGAAGGTTTTGATACTAACGACAACAACACGCTTCTTTTTAACAATGTAGACATTAAGGCGCTCATTGATAAATACGGCACTCCATTTAAACTTACCTTTTTGCCCAAGATTGGGATGCAGGTAGCCAAGGCCAAGAAGATGTTTGCAGATGCTATTAAGAAGCATAAGTATGAAGGTGAGTATTTTTATTGCTATTGTACAAAAAGTTCGCATTTCTCTTTTATAGTAGAAGAGACACTAAAGCACAATGTGCATTTGGAAACTTCTTTTGCTTATGATATTGATATCATCAAGCAATTGTATGCAAAGAAGAAAATCAACAAAGAGACATTTATTATCTGCAATGGTTTTAAGACCAAGGCATATACCCGCAGTATAGCATCACTTATCAATGATGGCTTTAAGAATGTTATTCCTGTACTCGATAATAAGAATGAATTTGAAGACTATAAGAAATCTATTCGCTCAAAAGAGCCGGTGAATATAGGTCTGAGAATTGCAACTGAAGAAGAACCGACTTTTGACTTTTATACCTCACGTTTAGGTATTCGCAGTCGTGATATTCTTGAATTTTACATTGATAAAATCAAGGGTAATGAGAAATTCCGTCTGAAGATGTTGCACTTCTTCATGAATAAGGGTATAAAGGACGATGTGTATTACTGGAGTGAATTGAATAAGGTATTGAACCTTTACTGCCAGCTCAAGAAAATATGTCCCGAGTTGAAAGCCCTGAATATTGGTGGCGGTTTGCCTATTAAACATTCTTTGAACTTTGATTATGATTACAATTACATGATCAATGAGATTGTATTGACAATCAAGACAGTATGTAAGAAGAATAAAGTGGAGGTTCCGGATATTTACACTGAATTCGGTTCATTTACGATTGGTGAAACAGGTGCTGTTGTATATAGCGTTCTTGATGAAAAGATGCAGAATGATCGTGAGATCTGGTATATGATTGACAGTTCATTTATTACAACTTTGCCGGATACATGGGGTATAGGGGAGAAATTCCTGATGCTACCTATTAATAAATGGGATCATGAATATCAGGAGGTGCATCTGGGTGGACTTACCTGCGATAGCCATGACTTCTATACATCAGAAGAGCATATTAATGCCGTGTTCTTGCCTAAGATTGATAAGGAAAAATCTAAAGAGCCATTGTATATAGGCTTCTTCCACACAGGTGCTTATCAAGATCAGTTGGCCGGATATGGTGGTATCAAGCATTGCATGATACCTTCTCCAAAGCATATCGTTGTAGAATATGATAAGGAGGGTAATATGGAAGATTGGTTGTATGCAAGAGAGCAAACACCACAAAGCATGCTGAAGATACTTGGTTATATTAAGTAATGCTTTGATTATTTTAGGTAATCAATACTGTATTTTATAAGAAAGGGAGAAAAGCGATACGCTTTTCTCCCTTTCTAGTTATTTGCCAATATTGATATTATTTAGCAATATCGATTCTTACCTTTTTACCTTTTATTTTTTCGTGTTTTACTAAGTCAAGAGCAGCGCTAGCTTTTAATTTTCGTACTGCCACAAAAGAGAAGAAGTCTTTAACCTCAATTAGTCCGATATCCTCTTTTTTTAGTTGTCCTTTTTGTGCTAAGAAGCCTACGATGTCAATTTTGTTCACTTTATCTTTCTTGCCGGCTGCAATGAAGAAGGTAACCCACTTTGGGTTTTCCGGTAATATAGCAGCTTCAGGAAGTGTTATTGACTCTATGTTTTGATCCACATATTCCGGTAGGCGTTCCCCTGCAGACAATATGATGATGGCAGTGCCCGATGCGTCCATTCTTGCCGTACGTCCGTTTCTGTGAGTGTATATATCTTCGGTATGTGGCAGGTGGTAATGAATAATGTTTCTGATATTGGCGATATCGAGTCCGCGTGACGCCAGATCAGTAGTAATCAAGACGTTAGTGCTGCCGTTTTTGAACTTACAAAGTGCACTATCTCTTTCCTGCTGCTCCATAGCTCCATGATAGAATTCGTTACTGATACCTTTTTCTTTCAGTAGTTCGCTGGTGCGTTCTACAGATTCTCTATGGTTACAGAATACAATAGATGACCTTGTGCCGCCAATCATACATAGTAAACGGAACAAAGTATCTACCTTGTCTTTATCTTCAGAAAGCACTGTTTTTATGGTCAGTCCCTCCGGCATGTTATTGTCGCCCGTGAGGAAGTTGATTTTAACCGGAGCATTCATTCTGAAAAAATCCGGTATCTCTACTGCTTCAGTAGCAGAAGTAAGAATGCGTTTCTTTACGTTTCTTAAAGAATCAATGATGAAAGACATTTCTTCATGGAAACCTAGCTCCAGTGATTTGTCAAACTCATCGAGTACCAAAGTTTTAATAGCATCGACTGTAATGTTACCTCTGCGGATATGATCTGCCAATCGGCCGGGAGTACCTACAATTAGCGCAGGAGGCTGAATGAGGTTGTTCTCTTCCGTTTCTCTAAGGTGACCACCATAGCAGCAGGTAATCTTCATTCCTGTGCGCATAGCCCTGAACACATGCTCTATTTGCATAGCCAGTTCGCGAGATGGAACGATGATCAATGCCTGTGTTAGTTTGTTACTTTCATCTATAAGGTCAAGTATAGGTAGTAAGAAAGCCAATGTCTTTCCTGAACCAGTTGCTGATAATAAAATGATGTCGTTGTCTTTTTTGCTGGCTTCTATCGAAGTGAGCTGCATCTCGTTGAGTGCTTCAATTTTCAGATCAGTAAGAATCTGTTCAATTGAGTAATTTTTATTTTGCATTGCTGCAAAAGTACGAAAGTTTATGCGGGGCTTTGTTAATGTTGCGTTTATTTGATGGAGGCAGTGATGGAGTCACCCGATTTTACAAGTTTATAATACAGCCAGCTACCATAAACTACAGTTGCAGTATACCATAATGCAATTATCTTATCTGCATAAATGATCTTATAATGCTCAATAGGAAGGTAGTTGGGAAAGCACTTATCCAGACTCAGGAAGTAGGGTATCGATGCCAATATGTATAATTTGTAGTTGCGTGATGCACCACCATAAAAGAAGAAAAAGATAATAATGGGGTTAGCGTATCGTTCATGCATCTGCGTATTAAAGTAAAAGAAGTAGAGACATAATAACCCCGTGCCTAAGAATACATAACGATATGTTTGTTCGGAGGGTTGTAAGTTTTTAATTCTGAGATTCCATATATGTTTGAGTAGCGGGAATAATACCAATGCAGATGCAGTACCGAACATTATTAGCCCCGTAGCCTTGTATGAGATAAGGATAAAGGTGTCTTTATCGTTAATGAAGTATTGGTTGTGTGGTACTATAATGTACCAAATGTTGAAAGCACAAATGGATAGTTTGTTATATAGGTCAACCGAGTGAACGGCAAAATTCATGAGTTTAGACACACCACCATTTTGTAAAAATGGTAGAAATAAGATAATCTGAGTAATTGATAATGAGGTAATTATGATAAATGCAGTTTTAAACTTTCGCACACTATAGAGCAATGCCAAGCCTATTACCGGCAAAAACTCTATTGCCTGGGGTTTGGTATTTAGTGCCAACAGGTATAATAATGAACCGATAACAGGATATAGTAAACCTACAACAATTGCCAAAAAACTGAGATTTGCATAGATACTGTCTATTTGCCCCCATATCATGGAGTTGAATACGTATGCAATATTGAGCAACAAGAAGAGGTAGGGTATTTTACAAGAAAGTAGCTTTTGACGGAACAGGCACAAGACAAATACCGGCAAAAAGTCGAAAAAGATAAATAGTACTTTAATGTTATTGATGTTAGCAATTATGTGCGCCTCTGTTCCTTGCAAGAGGTCGAACAGATAAAGCCCATAAAGGTATACCGGGAAATAATTGATACCATGGTCGTACGCATTGCTTAACCCGTAACGATGAATTTGCAATGCCCAGTCTCTCCAGAAACCCATATCATAATCCATGTACACCCCCGGAAATATGAAAAGATACAGCAGAAATAGCAGCAGTATCTCCACACGGGGACGTAACAGATTATCTTTCATGTTATTTCTGTTTCGGCATTTGTACTGCAGGCTGTAACATGCCATAAGCTGCATTCATACCTTGTTTGGCTTGCGCATGATTAGGGTTTAGTTTCAATGTCATTTGCCATGCCTCTATAGCTTCTTTCGGTTGTTTGTTTGAGAAGTATGCACCACCCAGGTTGTACCACAATTCAGAATTAGTAGAGTCAATACTGATACCTATTTTGAATTCATTGATGGCTTCAGGGTATTTCCCGAAACGACCATAGTTATTCCAGCCATTCTTCATGTGGTAATCTCCCAGAAGAGTGTAGAGTGTTTTCAATGTAGGGTAGTTAGGGTAGTTGGCTCTAACGCTATCCAAGCACATTTTTGCACTATCCAGTATACCCAGTTTGTAATAAGCGATACCTCTGTTCAGATAACCGGCAACAAATTTAGGATGAACTGTTATTGCTTTGTTGAGCAGACCAATAGACCTGTGCAGGTAGTTGTTTTTGAGTGTGTCGTTCTTTTCGTAATCTGACATAGTGATGAGTGCTGCTGCCACATTACCATTTACCAATACGCTATTAGGTACAGTTTTAATGTCTTGAAAGAACAGTGATTTATCATTTTTCCAGTCACCATTACGGGAGATGGTTTTAAAACCGCACAATACAACCATGATACCAACTACTGCTGTTAATGCTATTCTTGAAGTAGCTATCGGTTGAATGCGCTCTGCACCCTTTACGAGGAAATATGCCACTATTATAGAGAAACCGACAGAAGAGTGGAAAATAAGACGTTCACCCATTGTTGCACCGATATTGAATATAAGGTTGTTGACCAGCAATAAATGCAACATATAAAAAGCCAGTGCAAAACCGAATATCTTGTATTGTTTCTTTACGAAGCTAAATACAAACATACCTGCCAGTAGGAGACCATGCACTAACATAGACAACAATACCTGCCAATCTCCGAAATTTTTATACGGAATGCTGTTGTATGAATAATCTGCAGAAAGCGGATCGGGCCATATCAAAAGCTTGATATAGTTGAGTGATGTAGCTATTTCAGTAGCTATTTTTTGCGGATGTGTAGCGAAGTAGTACGGGTTATTGAGTACTTCTTTATCTGCATTTTGCCCGGTAGCTTTCACAGTTTCAATAATATCGGGGATGCTAAGGTTGGCTGTTTCATCAATACCTGCCACATGGATGGCCATTTTAATACGAATAAATATGTAAATTACTACTACTGCATAGTAAGGTATAGCCACCTTAATGCTCTTAGCAATCGGGTAATCTTTAAACAGGAAGAACGACAAAGGAAGGAGCGCGACTAATGTAATTGCATACTCTTTAGAAAGGAAGGCAAGGAAGAAGCAACTTAATGCACCTGCCAAAAAGCCCATTTTTTTTTGTTCCTCATACTTGAACGCGAAGATGAAAGTAAGGCAGATAAAGAGCAGCGACATGATTTCATCTCGGCTTTTTACATTGGCTACAACCTCAGTATGGATAGGGTGAATAACAAATAATGCTGTGGCTACTAATGCCATTAACTCATTGTTTTTGAATACAATATAGCGTAAGAAGTAAAGTAGAACAACAGCCAAAGCCATGTACCACAGCACATTGATTACGTGCCTGACATGCATTTCGCTGACCAATTTCTTTTCTGCAGGACCACGAATGCCATAAGATATGTTTTGCTGCAATAAGCTATCTACTTTGTCTTTTGATACTGCACCAAAGAACTGTTGTTCGATAGCAAATGTGGCAATAGACAATGGTCTGTAACGACCTCCTGAAAGCTGGTTAACAGTATTTAGTTGGCGATAATAACTGGCGTAGGCATCTTCAGTGAAGATGCTGCCTAAGCCTGCAAAACCTTCGCGCACATATTCATTCTTTACAATTACAATTCCATCGTCATGAGCAAACTCATTTGACCAGGTGTTGATGTAAAATATAAATGCCAAAAGAGCCACAAGGATGGCTTGAACATTAAAGTCATATAACGAAAAAGATCTTGGAGCTGCAGGCGCCTGCTGTGCGGGTGCTGCTACTACCGGTTCAGCAGTTATTTTTACTTCTGCCGGTGGATTATTTTTTTGCTTCTTGGCCATGTTAGTAATATGATACTCAAAAGTAGTTATTTATACTTGTCGATCAGCATGTTGTGAACTCGTCAACAACATCAATCAGTTCTTGTGTTGCTCTGTCAAGGTTTTCATTGATGATGATTTTTTCAAATTTAGGGGCATATTTTAATTCATCTTCCGCCTTTTCAATTCTTTCTTCAAGTGTTTGCGGTGTTTCCGTACCTCTTGATATCAGTCTTTTTCTAAGTTCTTCGATAGAAGGTGCTTCAATAAATATGGTACGTGCAATTTCCGGAAATTTGCTTTTGATAGCCAGTGCACCTTGCACATCAATGTCTACCAGTGGCGATTGCCCATTGTCCCAAATACGTTGTAACTCACTTTTTAGTGTCCCATAATATTTACCTGTATATACCATTTCCCACTCTATAAATGCATCTTCTGCAATGAGTTGTTTGAATTCGTCTTCAGAATAGAAATAGTAATCTTTACCATGCACTTCACCGGCGCGAGGCTGACGGGTGCAAGCAGATATAGAGAATGCAAGGTGATTGCAAGAGGTAAGTAACCTTTTTACCAATGTAGTTTTACCGGAGCCGGATGGCGCCGTAATGACGATGATTTTACCTGTAGCCAAGGTTTGGAATGATTTCCTGCGAATTAAGCAAAAAAAAATGACTTTTATGCTTAATTCGCAAAAAGCTTGCTTCATATAAGTCTTGCTTTCTACCTGTAATATTAGTTGTGGGGTTAATTTTGTTATTTTGAACAATCAATGGCTTATTTCTTCTGTCAGGATTAATTTTATGAATAAATTACATGTTTTATTTATTATTGTTTTGTTTGCTTTTATACAACCTGTATTGGCGCAGTTACCTATGCGACCTTGTAATTGTAATGTAGTGGTGAATCTACACATGCAAGATTCAGTTATTATATTAAAGGATGTAAAGCGGCATATCGATGCTTCGGGTTATTGGGTTACTGTAAACAATCGCAGTAATACAGATACTTTCTATTGCAGTGATTTGTTTTTGAATGCGGATAGAGTGAATGATATAAATGGTAAGCGGGATAATTTCATTTATATGAAATTGTTCAAGCGGAAAGGTAAAGCCTACACGCAACAGATTAAGGGAAATCAATTTATAGCAGGAGCAACTCAAGCAATAGTATTACCGCCAAAGGGGCATTATACTGTAGGTTGCCACTTGGCTGCGTTTTTTAATTTTAAGCACAGGGGTAAATATAAACTGCAATGTTACTACCTGACTAACTGTGATCATACTGATTTGATGGTACTTGCCAAAGAGTTCTATTTCAAGGTGAAATAGGTAAGTATTAAAAAGGGCTGTTGAAGTCTGAAAGACTAATAAAAGATAGGTCGCGTTCTGAAAGAATAGGGGCGGCCACCTGCCAGTTCATACCAATGCTGTCGTATCTGATACCTGTATCATTTGGTTTGCTGTATTCTGAAGATACAAGATAATAGGTCATAGCACCTTCTGTAAGTGACTTAAAGCCATGTGCAAAACCTTCCGGAATAAACAATGCTTTGTGATTGTCTATAGATAATTCCTGCGCAAAAAACTGTCCATAAGTTGGTGAGTTTTTACGCAAATCGACAATAACATCGAGTATGGCGCCCTGTGGGCAAAAGACAATTTTGCTATGTTGGTGCGGTGGTGTTTGGAAGTGCATACCCCTTATAACATCTTTTTTAGATATGGAGAAGTAGCTTTCTTTGAGTTCAAAATGAATGCCTGCACTCTGTAGTGTAGTGTAGTGGAATGTTTTTACAAACAGACCGCGATTGTCTGCCGGGGCAGGCAATGTAATTACAAAAGCTCCGTTGAGCGGTGCAGGTTCAAAATTCATCGGTTAGTATTAATTGTTGTTGTTATTCGCCAAAATACCTTTTAATCTGTTGCAGGCATTTGTCGTATGCCGGTGTGCCTTTATCGGCATACCATTGTGCAGTCCATTCTATGGCAGTGCGGGCATCTAATTTAGGAATCCAGCCTATTTCGTTGGCTACCTTGCTGCTATCGAGTAGCAACAGTTTCGCTTCGTGCGGTGCACCTTCTTCAGCTAATGATTTATAACTGCCGTGCCCGTAGCTTTCTACGAAAATGCGCGTCAGCTCCTCAACAGTGAGCATATCATCGGGGTTAGGGCCCATGTTATATGCCGTGTTGAATTGTTTAGGCGATTCGCTCATTTTAGCTGCCAGCATGAGGTAACCTGCCAATGGTTCCAGTACATGCTGCCAAGGGCGAATAGAGTTAGGGTTACGTAAGCTAACGGTTTCTCCGAATGAAATAGCACGTACAATATCGGGTACAATACGATCATCGGAATAATCGCCACCACCTATTACATTGCCGGCACGAGCCGATGCAATAGATTTAGCATGATGGGTATAATCGGCAGGATTGAAAAAAGAACGACGATAAGAGTCTATAACTACTTCAGCAGCAGCTTTACTTGCAGAATAGGGGTCGTAACCACCTAGTTTGTCATCTTCTTTAAAAGGTAAGCCACGCTCAGGGTTGTCGTATACTTTATCTGTTGTAATCATAACCCCAACGCACGGAGTTGCCATCAAGCGCATAGCATCGAGTACATGGGCTGTGCCTTGTGCATTGACCAAGAAGGTATATGCAGGCTGACTGTAACCGCGCCTTACCAACGGTTGTGCTGCAAAGTGAAACACAAAATGCGGTTCGAACCTTACTAACTCTGTATTGAGTTTATTTTGGTCACATATATCGGCAATGATTGATGAATAGCAAAGTTTGTCACCATCAATAAGGTTATAAAGGTCGCCGGTTTTTTCTGTAGCTAATGAGTAACCTTTAACTTTTGCGCCAAGAGCGTGCAGTATCTGCAACATCCATGCCCCCTTAAAGCCGGTATGACCTGTTAGAAATACACGTTTGCCGTTAAATATAGACCTCAGATATTCTGTTGTTACCACTTTTTCCATAAGGGATCTGTTTGCCAAAGGTTCTCTAATTCTTCTTTATCTCTCAATGTGTCCATACACTTCCAGAACGCGTGGTGTTTGTATGCACCAATTTGTTTGTCGCGTGCCAGGTCGTCCATTGGTTGTCTTTCCCACATCACATCATCAGCATCGTTATGCAGATATTTGGCAATTTCAGGCTCTATAACAAAGAAACCACCATTGATCCAAGTACCTGAATCAGCCGGTTTTTCTTCAAAACTATCAATTGTTCCGTCTTCCTGCATTTCTATAACGCCAAAACGGCTAGTTGCCTGAATGGCTGTCATAGTACATATTTTACCACTCTCTTTGTGGTATTTGAGCAGGTCGTCGAGGTTTACATTACAAACACCATCGCCATAAGTAAGCATAAAGGTTTCATTACCTACATAAGGTAATACCCTTTTGAGCCTTCCGGCAGTCATAGTATCGAGGCCGGTATCTATGAGCGATATTTTGAAAGGTTCTGCTGAATTGCGGTGTACCTCAATTGAGTTATTGGCCAAATCAACAGTGATATCTGCATTATGTAGGAAATAATTAGCGAAATATTCCTTGATCATCCATGCTTTATAACCCAGACATACGATAAACTCCGTATGACCATAGGCTGCATATATTTTCATTATATGCCACAAAATAGGTTTTCCGCCTATTTCAATCATGGGTTTTGGCCTCAAAGAAGACTCTTCCGATATACGGGTACCCCTGCCGCCTGCAAATATGACTACCTTCATAACAACAAATATATACAATGCTACAACACCCTAAAAACTTATAGGGTTAATTAATGTAAAAAAGTGTGGGAGAGGGGATTGAGGTGTTTAGCTAGATATGGTTAGGTATATACAATTTGTGTAATTTTTTAGTATTTTTGAGAGATATCTATATCCTATTTTATGAAAAAAGCATTGCTTTATCTCTTATTTTCAGCGCCGATTGTTCTTTTTCTTATTATACATTTTCCATATTCAACCGCTGGGGCGAATTAGTATTTAGTGCGCACGACCCCTCAGAGCGTTGGTGGGGTGACTATAAAAATCAAGCTTGTGAGATAGGTACTTATATATATTATATTTCTATAAAAGACAACAATAACGCACATTCAAAACTTTTATATAAGGGTGATGTGATATTGGTGAGGTAGTACTTCCCTGTTCATTAATGGGAAAATTGACTTTAGTGCCTATTGTTTTGAACTCATTCTTTTTACAAGGTTACTCTTTTACAAAGCGTTGTACTAAGCTGTTGCTGATGTGGACGAGGTAAAGACCTGAAGGGAAGGCGGTTACATCAATTGACAGATTGTGTGAATTACAGTTTGTGCTATACAATATCCTGCCGACTAAATCGGTTACCTCTAACCTGCCAAGCTGTTGGTCGGAAGTAATGATAATATTACCCTTTGCGGGGTTAGGATGTAATTCAATAGTTGGCAAACTCCCTGATATATTTTCTACAAACACCGGTGCCGGTAAATTACCACATACGTGGGATCCCATTTTGTAGCTATTAATACTTGTGTCTGAAAAGTAGGCCATTTCATCCATAGAATAATAAGATGTGCGGCCAATATTTGTTTTATACCAGATATAGGTATATCCGTAATAAAATGTTTTAAAAGCATCAGATATTACGCATTGAGAGGTGTCTGCGGGATAATAGTAAACAAATGGTTTATTCAAAGTGCGTTCCTCAGGCATTTTTATGCTATCCACGATACTGAATACTGTATCATAAAAGTTCAAACTCCCGCTACGTGGAGTCAGTATACCACTTTCCGATTTCCAACCCGATATCCCATAAACAGTTTTATGGCCTGTTGTAACTTTAGAAACAATACTATCCATAAAGTAGCCATTCGACGCTGGGCTGGGCCAAAACCCACCATAGTAACTCTGTTCGAATATATCACCTACATTCCAATTATGCATTGCAATATCGTTAGGAGGTGTTAGTGGCACTATTTTGAATAGGGCATTGTTGCTACCAGGTTCGTAAGTGGCTGCGTAAATATTCCGAGTGCAGACATCCAGAAAATGGTCTAATCCGACTCTGTAAACAGAATCTGCCCTATGGTAAGGAAATGTATAGAGGTCACAAATCTGCACAAACCCATGATCTTTACTTAACCATATTTCGAAACCGGTAATTGAATCGGTTGTCACTATACCTGTAGTGTCATTGGCTGTAATATAAAGCCGCTTAACCGAATCTAATACCCCCAGAACTGTCATAGTGTCAATTCCAGCCACGCTGGCTTCATAATGCAGATTACTGCTATCTGAATACATCGTCCAGCTATCGCCAATGGTTGCTTGTGGTTTTATGACAACATTATTTCCCCAGCGATTATCAAATATAAAAGTACCGTCAGCACATTGCAATACCCTGTGTCCGAGCCAGCTACCACCATTAGTGTCGCAAGGCCCCAGATACATGGTGCCCATACAGGATCCGCGTTCTGTTCGATATAAATGATAAACGGTAGTATCACCGCTCATGCTAAAAGAATCTACCCGCACGCCTCTCAAATAGTGATCGCCATTAATAAAGTAATGTTTTACGGCGGGTTGTAGACATTGATAATTCTGAGACTTACCAATGAATGTGTTTAGCAGGGTTACAAGGATTAACAGAAGCTTTTTCATATTGATGATAAATTTATTTAGATATTTTGTTAAGCTTCTGAAAACGATTTTAGGTATTAAATTCTGTATCAACAGGTCTGAACAGAAATGATAGATTAAAGATAACGATAATTTTTAAACACAAAAAAGCCTTCAAAAATACATTTGAAGGCTTTTTAATGAATATTCAGATTGTAGATTATGCTACGCTTGGTGGTTCTGATGGTGCATCTTCTGCTGCAATTGCATCTTCGTATGTGCGTTTGCCAATCAGGCGTTCCAAATCGTCTTTGAACAAAACTTCTTTTTTCAGCAGTTCTTCAGAGATTACTGTTACATATTCCATCTTTTCAGTAAGGAGTGCTTTTACTTTTTCATAAGCTTTTGCAACCACTGCTCTTACTTCTTCGTCTATCATTTTACCGGTCTCTTCAGAGTATGGTTTTGAGAAGCTGCCTTCGCTCTGCGGATCGTAGAAAGATACATTACCTACTTTTTCGCTCATACCATACATCGATACCATTGCATAAGCCATGCGGGTAACGTGTTGTAAGTCGCTTAATGCTCCGGTTGATATTTTACCAAATACCAGTTCTTCTACTGCTCTACCACCCAATGACATACACATATCATCTAACAGATGCTCGGTGGTACGGATGTACATTTCTTTTGGCAGGTATTGTGCATAACCCAATGCAGCAGCACCACGTGGCACAATTGTTACCTTAACCAATGGGTGTGCATGCTCTAAGAACCAACCTGAAACGGCGTGACCGGCTTCGTGGTAAGCAATGATGCGTTTTTCTTCAGGAAGTATGATCTTATTTTTCTTTTCGAGACCACCGATCACACGGTCGATAGCATCGTTAAAATCGCTCATGTCTACTTCGCTCTTTCCTTTACGAGCGGCAATCAATGCGGCTTCGTTACAGATATTAGCGATATCAGCACCCGCAAACCCAGGAGTTTGAACAGCAAGTTTTTTGATATTCAGGTCTTTAGAACGTTTGATAGGCATCAAATGCACATCAAATATTTTTTCTCTACCCTTAACATCCGGAATGTCTATTGAAATCTGTCTGTCGAAACGACCCGGACGGAGCAGGGCAGTATCTAATACATCCGGGCGGTTAGTTGCTGCCAGCACAATGATACCACTGTCTCCACTGAAACCATCCATTTCAACCAACAATTGGTTAAGGGTGTTTTCACGTTCGTCATTGCTCATTACTGCATTCTTACCTCTTGCGCGGCCAATTGCATCAATTTCATCAATAAATACAATACATGGCGCTTTTTCTCTTGCTTGTTTGAACAAATCACGAACACGGCTTGCACCCACACCTACAAATAATTCTACGAAGTCAGAACCTGACATAGAGAAGAAAGGTACTTGCGCTTCACCTGCCATTGCTTTAGCCAACAATGTTTTACCGGTTCCCGGAGGGCCTACCAGCAGCGCACCCTTAGGTATTTTGCCACCTAATGCGGTATATTTTTTAGGATTTTTAAGGAAATCCACTATTTCCATTACTTCTACCTTAGCTTCATCAAGACCGGCAACATCGTTGAAAGTGATGTTTACACGAGTTCCTTTTTCGAATAGCTGTGCTTTAGATTTTCCGATGTTGAAGATACCACCGGCACCACCTGCGCCACCGCCATTGCCCATTTTTCGGAAAATAAGGAACCAAATTGCAACCAGGAAGATGATTGGCAGAATGAATTGCACCATAATGTGCATGTAATCTTGCTGCTGATCGTAGAATACCTGTACTTTACTGGCTTCAGGTGTATTCTTTTCAGCGTCTGCCATGTCTTTGCCAAATTGTTCAACTGTACCGATTTTGAATTCGAAAGCCGGCACTTTTTCATTGCTCAACGCCTGAGTCCCAGATTTTCCAGTACCTGTGTTAGTAGGAAGTGGCACATCTTTTTTAAGGTAAACCTCAACGTGGTCGTTGTTGATAACTTTTAATTTAGCAACCTGGCCTTTTTCGTAGTAAGCTTTGAAATCCTGAAAGCTATGTTCGTTGTTGAGCGGATTAAGATTGCCGCCGAAGAACAGAACGCCCATGGTCACCAACATGATGATGCCATAAATTATATAGATATTGAATTTCGGGCCTTTCTTTTGGTTAGGATCGTTACTTCCGGGTTTCATTCCGGGTATCTGTTTATTATCTTCCATTCTGTATAAGTGCTACTTTGTGTTTCAATTAATATTCAGTACGCTCAGCATCTGCCCACAAACTCTCCAGACTATAGAACTCACGTTGTTCGTGCTGGAAAACGTGCACAACAACATTTATATAGTCAACTAGCGTCCATTTATCGCCATGCTCTACGTGGTAAGGTTTTTCGTCACATTCCAGTTCCACATCATCTTTAATATTATCGGCTATCGCTTTGAGCTGAATATTAGAACGGCCATCGCAAAGAATAAAGAAATCGGCAACTGCTTCATCAATTTTTCTAAGATCAAGTACAACTATGTTCTCTCCCTTCTTTTCCTTGATGGTATTTATTATTGTTTTAAATAGCTTGCTGTTTTTTGCAAGACGGGCCACCGGCTTTTTCCTCTCCTCTAATGTACTCAATATATGCTCCAAACTTAAATTTCCCCGTTTTATTGATTGATAATATCTTTATGGTCTATCAAAATTATAAATCTTTTTGCACTAAACCATACGACTTTGTCAGAACCACAAATAATTGAACTCGATTTTACTGATAGCACCAATAACTATGCCATGCGCCTTATAGATGGCAATAAGGCACAGCCCGGACTGACAATTGTTGCTAATGGGCAGACCAATGGCAAGGGTCAAAGAGGCAAAGCTTGGACAGATACACCCGGCCAAAGTTTACTGATGAGTATTGTCGTGTCTCCAAAGCATACTCTTAGTGAACAATTCCTGTTTAATACCACTGTAACACTGGCAATTGTCAATGTTTTGCAAAAGTTAGATAATGACCTGAATATTAATATTAAATGGCCCAACGATATTATTGTCGGTGACAAAAAGGCAGGGGGCATACTTATCGAAAATGTTCTTCGTGGCAGTAAGTGGACACATAGTGTCATAGGGTTGGGGCTCAACATTTTACAGGATAGTTTTCCGGCCGATCTACCGCATGCAACATCTTTAAAAATTGCAACGGGTAAATCGTTTGATAAAGCTGTTATTCTGCGCGCGATTCGTGATGCGGTTTGTGAAGCTGTGCCGCGACCAATGCCAGCCTATTTGCTGATGCAACTTTATAATGGTTTACTTTTCAGGAAGGGGCAAAAGCAAACATTCAGTGATGCCTCCGGAATGTGGAAAGCAACCATACTACATGCCAATACTGATGGTACATTAGCCGTTCAGACAGAAAATGGAGCAATTACCAATTACCTACATGGGCAGGCAATTTGGGATTACAGCAATCAGGATGTTTGATGTACTTACCTTAATACTGTGAACTTGTTGTAATACCTGTTTACCCCGCTTTGTACAATACAAACGTAGATACCTGTAGTTAGGCTATTGACATCAATACTCGTGTGCTGCGTATTTGCTGGTATGGTTTCGGAATAAAACTGTTGTCCCTGCATATTAATAATGGTTAGCTTGAGTTGCTCGTGAAGCATACCACTCCAGTTGATATTAAGTATATCTGCGGTTGGGTTAGGGTAAACATTTACTCTTCCATCTTCATTAACAACAGGTATTCCGGTGTAATCATTCAGTTTTCTTTTGTAAAAATTGAGTCCACCCAATATGTTTCCGGTAATCATTTCATAGTCTCCATCACCATCAACGTCACCAACAGTCAGTGAGCTGCGGATATTGTCATATAAACCAAGTACACTGTATGGATGATTGTAATAGGTATAAGTAGAATCAATAGATGAGTATTGGGTGTCTATCATAGGGTAGGTGAGGGTAGTGTCACCACTTTGCACACTATCAAATCTATATATATTACCGGAATTACTACCCATAAGCAGGTAATCTCTGCCTGTGCTGTCAATTCTGCCAATAAATGGAGTGCTGTAACAGCCAATCAACTGATTAGGATCTGCTTTTATATTTCCCAATTTATTGTTGATTAATTTTAGTTTTATGCTACCCGGCACAGTGCTTACATTGCGATAATACTGTATAGTGCCGTAGGTATTGCCTATTACCAGGTCTTTTTTGCCATCTTTGTCAATATCATAAATGAAAGGTGCGGCTTTGCCACTAACGTTGATGGTGCCACCTGTGTCATTTGTCAGCGTTGTCATTATTGGCTGCCATATAGGTTGTACGGTTTCAGAAGCAGCGATATTCTTATAATAGGTAAGCGTGCCGTTTGAATGACCTAAGATCATATCTGTTTTACCGTCATTGTCAATGTCACCGAATGTTGGCGCAGCACCTTGAAAACTGAAGGTGTCAATATTGAGGAAATTTAATGACCGTAAAGTAAACGATGGATGCCCTGTGGTACTTGTATTCTCGTAATAAGCTATTCTGCTTTTGAGCAGACCTGTAGATTGTCTAAAGCCATCTGAACCAACAAAAAGATCAGGTTTGCCGTCTTTATTATAGTCAAATAACATTGGGTATGAGGCTGTTCCGGCATCGATAGTTTTGTCAATAAGGAAAGTATCTGATTTGAATTGCCAGTCCGGAGCACCCGGAGTGGTCATATTTTTATAGAACCAGATACATTTATAGTTTTCAGAAGCGTTTCCTGCATTCGGAGAAATGAGTAAATCTTTTTTACCATCCTGGTCTATATCTACATTAAAAGCCGCCGGCCAAATAGGTATAGAGACAGTAGTACCTCCAGATTGCCACATAGTATCTTGATATACCATACTGTCCGGGCCGCCATATTCAATCCTGCCATTTTTCAGGAATGTCATTTCATTAAATGATACGCTACCATCGAGATAATCGTAGTCGCCATCCATATCCCAGTCGAAAAGACATGGTGTGTTGCCGGAATGCGTTTGCTTTGCTGCAGTATCATTAGTTTGCTTTAGTCCCGTATTGTCGCAGGAAGTTCCCATAAAATGGGTACGGTAGAAAATCTGAGAAACTTTCCCCCAACACCTGTCTTTTAGTTCAATATGAATGCTGTCGCAAGGCAGACCATATTCCACCCTCATATTTTTATATAAATTGAGAAAGCCACCGTTAATGTCATAAGACACAAAATCTAAATCGCCATCATTATCTACGTCTACAATGGCAGGGATATCTCCCGGGTTATTGTATGCATTTGCTGCCCCCCCCGCGTGCGGGTCGTTGTTATAATATATGTCTTTATAGAAGCTAAAGCACAATCTGTTGCTGCTATTATAATATCCTCTGTAAACTGAAAAACCTGTACCGCCTTCCTGAAAAAGATCAGGGATATTGTCACAGTTATAATCAGCTAAAACCAGATAATTAGAAACGGGCGGGAAATTTAGCGCGTATTCAGGTGCATATCTATAATCCGGGTTACCTGTTGTGCCTTTGTTAATGAATGTTTTAACCATTTTAGATGGTTCGTAAACAACCAGGTCGGGTAATCCATCATGATTGAGATCTCCCATTGCAAATTGTGGGTTGTTGAAACCTCCTGCCCATGCCAACGTTAATTCGCGAGTGCCTGAGTAAACCTTAACTGTACTGTCGGGGTAATATGCTTTGCTTATCTGAGCTGTAGATATAAAAGTGCAACAAAGAAGGGTTATTAATATATAGATTCTCATTTTGATTATTCTGAGAGATAAAGCTACGTATTATTTATAAATGAAACATTATTTGTGTGGTGTCTGTCTATTTGGTTACCTTTGTATCGGTGCCAAACCTCGAGGTTGTAATGGGACGTCAAAAATCCTGTATTACAACACAACTAGTCTCAACGAAAGTTGAGACTTTTTTTTATTTTATAATTATTTACATATTGTTGATTTTTCATTTGCATAGTATATTATTTTTGAATATAAAGCTACTAAAACACGCTTTTTTGCTAAATGTATAGATGTAGCTACCTTCTTTTTAAATTAAAAACATCTGGATTTGTTTTTTGTTTGTTATAATAATTCTATCTTTACCGCATGATTGATTTATCAAATCCACTTAACATACTGCAAAACAACTGGATAGATACTTTAAGAGTAGAGTCTATTCATGCAGAGCGGCAAGGAAAACTTACTAAAAAACAACTGAATATAATATACGAACAAGGATGGTTTAAAATGTTAGCGCCGGTGTCTTATGGTGGTAAACAATTATCCTTACCAGAAGCTTTGAGAATTGAAGAAGCTTTGGCGTGCGTAGACGGCAGTGTTGGGTGGGTTGTGACATTATGTGCCGGAGCCGGGTGGTTTGGCGGATTTTTAGAATCAGAAATTGCCAAAAATATATTTGCAGATGAACACGTTTGCCTTGCCGGCAGCGGTGCGAAAAATGGAACTGCTGAGATAGTAGATGGTGGTTACATGATTAACGGTGCGTGGCAATATGCAAGTGGTATAACTGATGCAACGTCTGTTACTGCAAATTGTGTTGTTACACAAAATGGCATTCCTGTAAAAGATGAAAAAGGGAATGACACAATTCTAGCTTTTGTATTTCTGAAGAATGAAGTTACGATTACAGGACATTTTAATGCATTTGGAATGACTGCAACCAGTTCACATTCTTATGAGATTAAGAATTTGGTTGTTAAACAAGATAGAGCCTTTAATATAAAACAAGCACCACTGTTAAGTGCATCATTATATTATTATCCTTTTCAACAGTTTGCGGAAGCTACGTTAGCCATCAATATGACGGGCATGTGTTTGCATTTTATGGATCTATGTGGAAAAATCATTACCAGTAAGGTACATACAGAAGACGATCATATAAATCTTGATTTACTTAATGACAAGTATGAACATCTTTTGGAAAAATTACAGACTGCACGCCAAAAACTATATTATGCAGTTGATATGTCCTGGCAAGTATGTTCTGCTAATAAAGACATTAGCCCTTCACTGTTGTATAAGGTTACTGCCGGCTCATTTACAGCAGTTCATGTTGTAAGAGATTGTGTAAATACACTTTTCCCATATTGTGGTTTAAGTTCTGCTAATAAAGATTCGGAAATTAACAGGGTTTGGAGAGATATACAAACTGCTGGGCAGCATAAAATGTTGGTTGGTGATGGGAAGTAGTAGATAGTAGATAGTAGATGGTAGATGGTAGATGGTAGATGGTAAGGGGATTATAGTTTATAACATTATTTAGAGTGCAGATTTTCTGCGCTCTTTTTTATTTTAATGCGCGTCTTAAAATGGAATAACAGCAGATTAATTTATAAGTACCCAGCTGAATCCGAAACGGATCATCATATTTTGAGTAGCGTAAACAGGTGAAGATGTAGTACCAGTACCAAAGAAATTATATACTTGAGGTGCAACAAACAAGATGGTATTACGGGCAAACAATTGATTGAGTTGGTCAGCAAC
This sequence comes from Chitinophagaceae bacterium, assembly GCA_947454715.1. Classification (GTDB taxonomy): domain Bacteria; phylum Bacteroidota; class Bacteroidia; order Chitinophagales; family Chitinophagaceae; genus Flavipsychrobacter. Next base: position 1,134 of record CANGMZ010000018.1, on the reverse strand, counting down.
GATAAAAGCACGGAAATGCTTTACTCTGAAGTTAAGAAAAGCGGAAAGCTCCGGTGTATTGCTGATATATGATTGGTTTTGATAGAAGAAACGATTTTGTTGCGCATCGTAGGCGGCAGGATGATAGCTAGTATTATATCGAACTTCCAGACCTGTTGAAATTTTTAATGCCCTTTTAAACATTGCACGTTCATAAGATATCTGATGACGCCCCATTAGTTGAGGTACGTTAATCGGTGCATTATCTGCAGTTTGTTGGTATATCAATTCATTATCCATGAACCAATTACCGGCTTTGAACATTTTTCTTATCCATGCCTGCCCAACATTGAATGCCTGAGTATATTGTGATGGTGCTCTGGTTTCATTGAGGTATATGTAATTGTTCATTACATAATTTTTTACACCCGCTGAAAAATTATACTTACGAACATTCAGTGTCGCATATACTGTAGTGATACTTTCATCTTTAAATGAATAAGCTAATTGTGTATATATATTTTCATAATTAGCATAGTTGTATGGCGATGAACCTAATAACTGAGAAAAACCAGCGATAAAGCCTCCGTTATTCTTCTTAAAGTCACGACCAATTGCCGCATTCAAATCAAAATTACCTGCATAGTCACCTGTTGCATAGAATTTTGCATGTGCACCATAACTCCATTCACCGTCATTTAGTGCTTCTTTTCTTATATCTCCATTAATGTAATTACTAACAATTTTGCTACGATCAAGATTTACACCATAAGCCGGAGTAACGATAAACTCGTCATACCGATTTCCTGCTCCTGCACTGAATTTTATTTGGCTGCTTTCTTTTCCTATGTAGCCATTGAGTGTAATCAGATTATCTACCCAGAACCACTTTTGTTGGGTCACCACAGAATCGCTGCCATTTATGTAATAAGGCGAACCTGTATGCACAAAAGCATGATTGAAGAAAGGATTGTAGTTTACTGAGTCTGGAGCCAAATCTTTATACAGGTGCTTTTCAGTACTTAACTCCATTTTGTGTGTGATGCTGAATCTTGGTTTCAGCTTAAATGAATATTGAGTAGAGTCTGCATTGTAAGTAGTATCGATTGGTCCCCAGGTATAGGTATGTTGCAGTATTATACCAAAATCTCGCTG